>CAZEDA010000045.1:0-15563 GCA_964510915.1 uncultured Rhodocyclaceae bacterium
CTCGGCGGAGTTCCCGTTTTCTCCAATGGAATCATCGATGAAAGCAATCGCCAAGCGATTCTTCCTGGCTGCCGTATTGGTCACCGCCCTCCCGACGGCGTCCCGCGCCGCGGAGGTCGCGACCCTGACGCTGCCTCAGGCGCTGGAACTGGCCGAAAAGAACAGTCCCCGCCTGAAGACCGCGGCTGCCGAGCTGGAACGCTCGCGCAGCGGCATCCGGACGGCATCCGCCTATCCCAATCCCGAAATCGAGGCCCTCACCGGCGGCGTACGAGCCCGGGTGCCGGGCGTCACCTCGGGCCGGGGTGTGAGCGTCTCAATCGGTCAGGCGATCGACCTGCCCTCCCACCGGGCGCCGCGAATCCGCGCCGCCGAACAGGGGCTGGAGAGCGCCCGCCTCGCTGCCATGGAAGCCCGTCTGCTGCTGCGGGCGGACGTCAAGCAGGCCTTCTACACCGTCATGCGGCGCCGGGCCGAGTACGAACTGCTGCTCGACAACCAGAAGCTCCTGGAACAGACGCGCAATCGGATCGCACTCAGCGTGAGCGTCGGCGAGCGCGCCAAGTTCGAACTGGTGCGTATCGAGGCCGAACTCGCCAACGCCACCAACCAGGCTGCGAGTGCCGGGTTGCGGGTCACGCAAGCCCTCGCCCAGCTGCGCCCGCTCATCGGGGTGGATGTGGCACCCGATACGATCGTGACGGCCGAGCTCGTGGATTCCGTGGGGAACGACAGTTTCGACGCCCTGTTCCTGCAGATGATGCAGCGCTATCCGGCCATGAAGCGCGTGCAGGCCGAGGTCGACCGGTCCCAGAGCCGGCTCGAGGCCGAACGCGCCCTCAAGGTGCCCCGCCCCACGCTGTTCGCGGGTATCGATCGCGACCCCGAACAGTCCCGGGCGCTCGTAGGCGTCTCGATCCCGCTTCCGGTGTGGGACCAGCGGCAGGGCCCCGTCGGCGAGGCAGTGGCCACCTTCCAGCAGTCCATTTCGATCGCCGAGCAGACCCGCCTGGAACTGCGCAGCGACCTGGAGCTGAATCACAGCCGGCTCCTCGTGGCGCGCCAGCAGATCGCCGCCTTCGAGGGCGGCCTGATCCGCCAGGCCGAGAGCGCACTGAGGGTGGCCGAGGCCGCATTCCGATTCGGTGAGCGGGGGTTCCTGGAAGTGCTCGACGCGCAGCGCGTGCTGCGCAGTGTCCGGGCCGACTTCCTGAACGCCCGTTTCGACAAACAATCCGCGCTCGTGGAAATCGAGCGCCTCACGGTCCGCGACCTTCCGGAGACCGCGCGATGAATCGCCGCACAACGCTTTCCAACGTCCTTCTTGCCACTCTCCTCGTCGCGCTCGGCGCCTGCGGGGACAAGTCCCAGCCGGCCAAGCCCGCGGCTTCGTCCGGCTCGTCGCCGGCGCCGCAGGCCAAAGCGGTCAATGACCCGCTCAGCGTGCTGGCAGACGTCGAGACCCAGAAGTGGGTCAAGACCGCCGTTCTCGCCACCTCCGAGTTCCGGGAAGTGCTCCGGGTGCCGGCTGCGGCCAGTGTCGACGAGACACGGGTGGCGCGGATCGGCTCTTCGGTTACCGGCCGGGTGACCGAACTCAAGGGCGTCGTGGGCCAGAACGTGACCCGAGGCGAGACGCTCGCCGTGCTGAACAGCACCGAACTCTCCAACGCGCAGCTGGGCTTCCTCAAGGCCTTCTCGGCCAAGATGCTCGCCGAGCGCGCCGCGCAGCGCGCAAAGCAGCTGTTCGAGGCGGACGTCATCGGCGCCGCCGAGCTGCAGCGCCGCGAAACAGAACTCTCCCAGGCGGAAGCCGAAATGAGTGCTGCGCACGATCAGCTCGTGGTGCTGGGCATGTCGGAGAAAGCCATCGCCAAGCTGGAACAGGCGCGCACGGTGAACTCGCAGTCCGTGATCGTCTCCTCCATCGCCGGCACGATCATCGAACGTAACGTCTCGCCGGGACAGGTCGTCCAGCCCGCGGATGCTGTGTTCACGGTCGCCGATCTGTCGCGGCTCTGGATCCAGGCGGAAATTCCCGAGAAGCAGTCGGAGCTGGTGAAGGTGGGTGATGTGGTCAACGTGCAGATCCCGGCGCTGGGCAACAAGGACATCGAGGGTCGCATCGTGTTCGTGAGCTCCACCGTCAACCCGGAAACCCGGACCGTGACCGCCCGCACCGAAGTGGCGAACCCCGACCGCGCCATCCGCCCGGCCATGCTGGCGACCATGCTCATCCAGGACCGCCCGCAGCAGCGCGCCCTGCTCCCGGTGAACGCCGTGATCCGCGAGGGCAACCGCGACTACGTGTTCGCGAGCAAGGGGGACAACAAGTACACGCTGACGGCGGTCTTCCTCGGGCCGGAGACAAACGGCATGCGCCCCATTCTCGAGGGGCCGCCCGCCGGCACCACCGTCGTGACGGAAGGTGCATTCCACCTGAACAACGAACGCAAGCTGAACCTCCAGTGACGGCCGCACCGCGGCATCACTCCGGCTACGGATACCCACACCCATGATCGCGCAGATCATCCGGGCATCGGTGAACCAGCGACTGGTCGTCCTGGTTCTCACCCTTGCCGTCATCGCTTTCGGCATCAAGACCCTGCCCAAGGTCACCCTCGATGCCTTTCCGGACGTCACCACTGTCCAGGTGCAGGTCGCCGCGGAGGCGCCAGGACTGGGCCCCGAGGAAGTCGAGCGCTTCGTGACGGTCCCCATCGAGCTGGCCCTCACGGGTATTCCCGGCGTCGAGGAGATGCGCTCGCTCAACCGCAACGGCCTGTCGCTCGTGACCGTGGTGTTCGCCGACAACGTCGACACCTACTTCGGTCGCCAGCTCGTGCTGGAGCGGCTCATCGAAGCCCGGAACAACCTTCCCGAAGGCATCGTGCCGGTGCTGGGTCCGGTGTCGACCGGGCTGGGCGAAATTTATCAGTACACGCTGGAAAAACCCGCCGACGAAGGACGCGCCCTGACCGAGGCCGAACTCATGGAACGGCGCACCATCCAGGACTGGGTGGTGAGGCCGATGCTGCGGTCGATCCCGGGCGTGGCCGAGGTGAACTCGCTGGGCGGCTACGTGCGCCAGTATCAGGTGCTCGCCAACCCCGACCGCCTCAGACACTATCGGGTGAGCGTGAAGGAGATCGTTCACCAGCTCGAGCAGAACAACGCGAACACGGGCGGCGGCATCCTGCCCCACGGCTCCGATCAGTACCTCATCCGCGGGGTGGGGCTGGTCGAATCCGTCGACGACATCGCTCGCATCGTCGTGAAGGAAGTGAACGGCATTCCGGTGCTCATGCGCGACGTCGCGGAGATCAAGATCGGTCACGAGGTCCGATTCGGCGCCCTGATCAAGAACGGCACTACGGAGTCCACCGGCGGCATCGTGATGATGCTGAAGGGCGGCAACGCCAAGAAGATCACCGCCGACATCAAGGCCAGGGTGGAAGCGATCAACCGCGACCGCCTCCTGCCCGGCGGGCTGCAGATCGTCCCCTTCTACGACCGGTCGTTCATCGTCGACGGCGCCATCGCGACCATGGTGGGCGTCATCGCCAAGGCGTTGATCCTCAAGACGCTCGTCCTGTTCCTTCTGATGGGCGAGATCCGCTCCTGCCTCATCATCAGCAACACGCTGATCGTCGCCCCGCTGATGACGTTCATCGCCATGAAGTATCTGGGCATGTCGGCGAACCTCATGTCGCTCACCGGTCTCACCATCGCGATCGGCCTCATCACGGACGGCGCAATCTGCGTGGTGGAGAACGTCTACTCTCGGCTGGGTCACGCCAAGCCGGAGACCCTGCAAGACCACCTGCGAATGGTCGTGCATGCCGCGACGGAAGTGGGCACGCCCGTGATGTTCGGCATCATCGTGATGATTCTCGTGCTGGTGCCGCTGCTCGCGCTCGAGGGCATGGAAGGCAAGCTGTTCAAGCCGCTCGCCGTGACACTCGCCATCGGTCTCATCGCCTCCCTGGTCCTAGCCCTCACCATCACGCCGGCGCTCTGCGCGTACTTCCTGAAGGGCGGCGCGGAGGAGGACACGCGGCTCATGCGGTGGATCCGACAGCCCTACACGCCGCTGCTGCGCTGGGCCATCGCGCATCCGTGGAAGGTCGTCGCTTCCACCTTCGTCGCGCTGGTCGCATCCCTTTGTCTGGTCCCCCTGCTGGGCAAGGCGTTCATCCCGGTCATGCAGGAGGGCGCCATCGTGCCGGGGCTGACACGATTCCCCAACATCTCGTTCGACGAGTCGACGAAGATCGAGGCGGAAGCCATGCGTCGCATCCGTGAGATTCCCGGCGTCGCCGTCGCGATCGGCCGGGCCGGACGGGGAGACTCGCCCGCCGATCCGCAGATGCCCAACGAGTCCGACCCCATCGTGAATCTCGTCGACCGCGACGAGTGGCCCGAAGGCTGGAATCAGACGACCTTCGAGAACGCGATCCGCGACAAGCTCAAGGACCTGCCGGGTGTCTCGCTGATGATTTCCCAGCCCGTTCAGCAGCGGGTGGATGAACTGCTCTCGGGCGTGCGCGCGCAGATCGTGGTCAAATTGTTCGGCGAGGACATGGACGTACTGAAGGACAAGGCTGAGCGCATCGCGACCGTGCTGCGCGAAGTCCAGGGCATCCAGGATCTTCGCGTGGAACAGGTGGGCGGCCAGCACTACTACACCATCAAGATCGACCGCAACGCGATCGCCCGCCATGGCATCAACGTCGCGGATGTCAATGCCATCATCGAAACCGCGCTGGCCGGCAAGACGGCAACCCATGTGTTCGAGGGGCAGCGGCGCTTCGCGGCGGTCGTGCGGTTCCCGGCGGAGTTCCGGGAGTCCGAAGAAGTCATCGGCGGCATCCTCGTTCCCGCGGCCGGCGGCGCAACCGTTCCGCTGCGGAGCATCGCGGAGATCAAGGTCGTCGACGGCCCGACCCAGATCAGCCGGGAGGACCGGGAGCGCCGGATCTTCATCGGCATCAATATCGCGGGACGAGACCTGGGGACCTTCGTCGAGGAAGCCCAGGCGAAGATCAGCGCGAAGGTGGATCTGCCGGAAGGCTATCGCATCGTCTGGGGAGGGCAGTATGAGAACATGCAGCGGGCGATGGGGACCCTGGCCGTCATCATCCCGATCGTCATTCTTGCCATCCTGTTCCTGCTCTTCATACTCTACGGCTCGGTGAAGTACGCGCTCCTCGTCATCACCGTCCTTCCCCAGGCATCGATCGGCGGCATCCTCGGCCTGTTTGTGATGAACCAGTACCTGTCTGTGCCTGCTTCGGTCGGATTCATCGTCCTATGGGGTATCTCCGTCATCAACGGCGTCGTGCTCGTGGCTCATATCCTTCACCTCCGGGCCGAAGGAAAGGGCCTCGACGAGTCACTGTACGAGGGTTGCCAGCACCGGCTTCGGCCCGTGCTGATGACCGCCGCGCTGACCAACATCGGCCTGGTGCCGATGCTGCTCGCCTCGGGACTCGGCTCGGAGGTCCAGCGGCCGCTGGCCGCGGTCGTCGTGTTCGGCGTCCTCACTGCCACGCTGCTGACCATGCTGTTCGTGCCTGCGCTCTACAAGATCTTCGAGACTTCGCTTCGCAAGCGCGAGGCGCCTGCTCCCGAGATCACCGCGCAGTCGGAGCCCGGATGATCCTTTCTTCGTGCTTCATGCACGGACGCCTTCCTGCAGGAGACTGTGCCGGCGGGCGAGTACCGAGTGACTGTTCAGGCAGGGAGCCGTCAAGCCGACCCGCGCTCCCTGCCCCCCCTTCCGACACGAGCCTTCGGGAAGACGCCCTCCGGGTGCCTTATATTGTCGTTTGGCTCTCCGCTTGTAACGAGCACCCATCAGGCTGGACGCCCGGGGCAGGCGCCTCCAGGCGTTCCATTGAGACCGCAAACCTTCACCAGAGCGTCGCCAGCCGCTCGGGGCGCAGTCCGCCCCAACAGGAAAACATTACATGCTGAATGCCATCGTCCGATTCTCTCTGCAGCAGAGGATCATCCTGGTGGTCATCGCGGTCGCGCTCGTGGCCTTCGGCGTGCGGGCTCTCAATTCCCTGTCGGTGGACGCCTTCCCCGACGTCACCAACGTGCAGGTCCAGATCGCGAGCGAAGCCCCGGGCCGCTCGCCCGAGGAGGTGGAGCGGTTCATCACGGTCCCGCTCGAGATCGCGATGACCGGGCTGCCCGGGCTCACCGAGATGCGCTCGCTCAACCGCAACGGGCTGTCGCTCATCACGCTCGTGTTCCGCGACGACGTCGACGTGTACTTCGCCCGGCAGCTCGTGATGGAGCGGATCATCGAGGTCCGGTCCCGGTTGCCGGAGGATGTCTCGCCGATCCTCGGCCCGGTGTCGACCGGCCTCGGCGAGGTCTACCAGTACACGCTGGAGAAACCGACCGACAAGGGCAAGGCGCTCACCGAACAGGAACTCATGGAGCGACGCACGATCCAGGACTGGATGGTGCGGCCGCTGCTGCGGTCCGTTGCCGGCGTGGCGGAGATCAACTCTCAGGGCGGCTTCGAACGCCAGTACCACGTGAAGGTGAATCCGGACCGGATGCGCCACTACCGGGTCACGCTGAACGAGGTCTACGGCTCCCTGTCCCGCAACAACGCCAATTCCGGCGGCGGCATTCTCCCGACCGGCAACGAGCAGTATCTGGTCCGCGGCATCGGCCTCATCCGCTCCGTCGAGGACATCCAGAACATCGTGCTCAAGGAGGAAGGCGGCACGCCGGTGTTCATCAAGGACGTGGCAGACGTGACCATCGGCTCGGCCGTCCGGGTCGGGGCGCTGATCAAGAACGGTGAGACCGAAGCCGTGGGCGGCATCGTCATGATGCTCCGCGGCGGCAACGCCAAGGACGTGGTCACGCGCGTGAAGGCACGCGTGGCGGAGATCAACGGCAAGGGCATGCTGCCCGGCGGGCTGCAGATCGTCCCCTTCTACGACCGGACGGAACTCGTCGACTCGGCCCTCTGGACGGTGACCAAGGTGCTGCTGGAAGGCATCGCGCTGGTGATCGTGGTGCTGTTCGTGTTTCTGGGCGACCTGCGCTCCAGCCTGATCGTGGTGTGCTCCCTGGTGCTCGCGCCGCTCGTCACCTTCATGGTGATGAACCGCTACGGCATCTCGGCGAACCTGATGTCCCTCGGCGGTCTCGCCATCGCCATCGGCCTGATCGTCGATGCCTCGGTCGTCGTGGTGGAGAACGCGTTCGGACAGCTCTCCCATCGCAAGGGCGAGAGCAAGGTCCGCGTGATTCTGGAAGCCGTCCAGCAGGTCGCCACACCGGTCGTGTACGGGGTGGGCATCATCATCCTGGTGTTCCTGCCGCTGATGACGCTCGAAGGCATGGAGGGCAAGATGTTCGCGCCGCTCGCCTACACCATCGCCATCGCGCTGTCGGTCTCGCTCGTCCTCGCACTCACCCTGACGCCGGCGCTCTGCGCGTACTTCCTGAAGGGCGGTCACGAGGACGACACCCCGCCGATCCGCTTCCTCAAGAAGCACTATCTGAAGCTCCTGAAAGGTGCGTTGAGCAAGCCCAAGGTCACCGTCGGCGCAGCGGTCGTGCTGCTCATCGGCTCGGTGTCGCTGTTCCCCCTGCTCGGCAAGTCGTTCATCCCGACGCTAAAGGAGAACACCATCACGCCGGCGGTCTCGCGACTGCCGAACATGTCGTTCGACGAGGTGATGCGGATCGAGTTCGAGGCGGCCAGGCGCGTGCGCACCATCCCGGGCATCCGGGACGTCGTGGCGAAGGTCGGTCGCGGCGAGTCGCCGGCCGATCCGCAGCCGCAGAGCGATTCCGATCCGGTCGTGTCCCTGCTGCCGCGCGACCAGTGGCCGGAGGGATTCTCCAAGCAGGAAGACTTCGAAGCCGTCATCCGCGACAAGCTGAAGGACCTCCCCGGCATCAGCCTGATCATGCATCAGCCGATTGCGCAGCGGGTCGACGAGATGGTGACGGGCGTCCGTTCGCAGGTGGCCATCAAGATCTTCGGCGATGATCTGGATGAACTGAAGCGCGTGGGCGACGACATCGCCCGCGTGCTGAACCGCGTCCCCGGCACGCAGGACCTTCGCGTGGAACGGCTCACCGGCCAGCAGTACCTCACGGTCGACATCAACCGGCGCACGATGGCGCGCTACGGCCTCAACGCCGAGGACGTCCACGACGTGATCGAAACCGCGGTCGGCGGGAAGATCGCCACCGAGATCTACGAAGGCGAGCGGCGCTTCCCCGCGCTGGTGCGGTTCCCGCCCGAGTTCCGGGAGAAGGTGGAGGTGATCTCGGACATCCTGCTCACGGGTCCCGGCGGTGCGCTGGTGCCCATGCGGGACATCGCCGAGATCAAGGTGCTGGACGGCCCGGTGCAGATCAGCCGCGAGACGGGCAAGCGCCGGATCGTGGTGGGCTCCAACGTGGCGGGCCGGGACATCGGCGGCTACGTGGCGGAGGCGCAGCAGGCCATCGAAGCCGAGGTCAAACTGCCGGAAGGCTACTTCGTGCAGTGGGGCGGCCAGTTCGAGAACATGCAGCGTGCCACCGCGCGCCTGGCGATCATCGTGCCGATCACCATCGCGGCCATCTACTTCCTGCTGTTCACGCTGTTCAACTCGCTGCGATACGCGACGCTCATCATCACGGTCCTGCCGTTCGCGTCCATCGGCGGGATCATCGCCCTGTTCGTCACCGGCGAGTACCTGTCCGTCCCCGCGTCGGTGGGCTTCATCGCCCTCTGGGGTATCGCCGTGCTGAACGGCGTGGTGCTGGTGTCCTACATACGCTCGCTCCGGCAGGAGGGTCGCGCCCAGTGGGATGCCATCGTGGAAGGCTGCACCATGCGCTTCCGGCCGGTGCTGATGACAGCCACGGTCGCCATGCTGGGTCTCATCCCGTTCCTGTTCGCGACCGGGCCCGGCTCGGAAGTGCAGCGGCCCCTCGCGATCGTGGTGATCGGCGGCCTCATCACCTCCACGCTCCTCACGCTGGTCGTGGTGCCCACGCTCTATCGCTGGTTCGAGGAACGGGAAGCCAAGACCGGATGATCGTACCGCCCGGGGACACCCCCGGGCCGCCTGGATCGGCCGTCCCGCCCGGCGCGGATCGGCCCCATCGGGCCAACCCTCCTTGATGTACGCTTCGCCGCGGGTGAGGATCCCGGATCGGGCGGAGACCACGATGCATCCCTATGGCTTCTTGTCGCCAACGGCGCGCTGGGTGCTGCTGGCAATCCTGGTGGTGGCGAGCATCGCGCTCGCGATGGCACTGGCCAACCCCGCGCGCGAGCTCCGCGTCGGTCCGGCTGCGCCGGATGGTCTGCTGTCCTACGAATTTGCCTGGACCCATGATCGTGTGCGAGCGATCCTTCTCGCCTGGGGCGCCGATCTTCAGGCGGTGGCCCGGGGCTATCTCACCGCCGACTTCGCCTTCCTCGTCGCCTACCCGCTCCTGCTGTCGCTGGCCTGCGCCATGATCTCGGAAGTGCCGGGCGTTCCCCAGCCCGCGGTGGGCGTGTTCCTGTCATGGGCCGTTCTGTGCGCCATCCCCGTCGAAGCGCTGGAAAACGTCGGCCTGCTCCGGATGCTGGGCGATGGTGCCGGGAACCTGGCAAGCGACTTCGTGGCCCGCGCCGTGGGTCTGTGCGCCGGGATCAAGTTCACCCTCGGTTTCGCGGCACTGGGCTATCTGCTCCTGTCCGAACTGGGGCTGGTCGCGGACCGTCTCGGACTGGGAAAGTTCTGAATGGAGGTCCGCGAGGCCCCAAGTTAATGGTTTTCTGGAGGCGGCAGGAAACCCTCCCGGCCTATACTCCCTCCTGGAAGCCGGTCCCCCGCGACCCCTGGGCAAGACCGGTGACGGGAGACAGGAACGATGTTCAGAAAGGCTTTTTCAACGGCGGCGACGCTGTGGTGCCTGGGTGCGGCTTCTGCCGCCCTGGCCGTGGAAGGCGCGGGCGACCTTCGGGCGCTCGATGCCTCGCAGTGGAATCGGGCCAAGGCGGCCCACCTGCTGGAGCGCGCCGGCTTCGGCGGCACCCCGGCGGAAATCGACGCCTTCGCGGCGCTGACGCCGCAGCAGGCAGTCCGGCGGCTGGTCTACTTCGAAGGGGCCGAGTCCGCGGACCGGCTGCAGCCCTTCGACGAGTCCGGCGTGTTCGACGAAGGCCTCGACGCCTTCCCGCCCAGCCGTCCGGCGACCACCGATCTGGCCAAGGCCACCGGCGAAGCCCTCGGCGTCAAGGTGAAGCCCGACGGCAACCGGCGCATGCAGCCGGTCGTCAACAAGTTCTTCTACTGGCTGCGGGCGAGCCGCCTGGAAACCCAGCGCGTCGCCTACTGGTGGGCCAACCGGATGGTCGCCTCCCCGCGGCCCCTCGAAGAGAAGATGGCGCTGTTCTGGCACGGCCACTTCGCCACCACCGAGGAGAAGGTCCGTGACTACCGCAAGATGCTGCGCCAGCTGCAGCTCTTCCAGCGCGAAGGTCTCGGCGATTTCCGCACACTCCTGATCGCCGTCGCGCAGGACCCCGCGATGCTGGCGTTTCTCGACGCCGGCGTGAACGTGAAGGGCGCACCCAACGAGAACTTCGCCCGCGAGATCATGGAGCTGTTTTCCATGGGCGTCGGCAACTACACCGAGCACGACATCCGCGAGGCCGCCCGTGCCTTCACGGGCTGGAACTTCCACGGACTCGAGTTCGCCTTCCAGGAAGACAAGCACGACGACGGCATGAAGACCGTGCTGGGCGAGACCGGACGGTTCGACGGTGTCGCCGTGATCGACGTGATCCTGCGCCAGCCAGTCACCGCCGAGTACATCGCCTCCAAGCTCTACCGCTTCTATGTGCGCGAGGAAGTCGACCCCGCGCTGCGCAAGCAGCTCGGCAACCTCCTGCGCGACAACGGCTACCAGATCGCGCCGTTCCTCGAGACGGTCTTCCTGTCGCGGGACTTCTACTCCGAGGAATCGACGGCCACGCGGATCAAGAGCCCCGTGGAACTTCTGGTGTCCACCTACCGCAAGCTGGGTCTGACCGAGGTGCCGGGCTCGCCCGACTTCAACGAGACGACGGCGGCACTCGGCCAGCGCCTGCTGTTCCCCCCGACGGTAGCGGGCTGGGCCCAGGGCCGCAGCTGGATCACCCCGGGCCTGCTGCTGGAACGCGGCAACTTCGCGCTCGACGTGGTCCTCCCGGACATCACGTTCATTCCGGAAGACCGGTATCCGGTGTATGCCACGGGCGGCGAGATCCGCGCCGTGCACGACCGCATTCGCGCGGGCATGGACATCACCTCCGCGACCCGTCCGGTCGACAAGGACGGCGGGATGGAGATGATGGCCATGTCCAACCGCAATGCCGACCGCGACGAGGACTTCAACACCCGGTTCGCGAGCTATCGCGGCTGGCAGATGGCCATCGAACGCGTGAAGCCGATCCCGCGGACCACCGCCCGCCTCGACCTCACGAACATGGTTCTGAGTGCCGGATGCCGGCAAGCCTCGGACGTCGTGGCGTACTTCGAGAAGCGCTTCCTGTCGGTGCCGCTGGAGGCCGCCGTACGCGAGCGCTTCACGGCGTTCCTGGTGAACGAGCTGGGCACGGACGATCTCGGCATCGCCCAGAGCTACGCCGAAGACGGCCTGCGCCTGCTCCTGCACCTGTTCCTGAGCCGCCCCGAGTACCAGCTCGGCTGACCGCGCCCACTTTCCAGGAAACCCAATTCATGAACGACCGATTTCTTCAGCGCCGCCGACTGCTGCGCAGCGCGCTCGCCGGCGTCGGCACCGGGGCTTTCGCGCCCATCGTCGCGCCTTCCATCTTCACGACGGTGGCCCATGCGGCCCCCGCTCCCGCGGACGACCGTATCCTGGTCGTGCTGGAGCTCTCCGGCGGCAACGACGGCCTCAACACCGTCGTCCCGTACGCCGACGACATGTACTACCGGCATCGTCCGAACATCGGGATTCCCGCCGCCAAGCTTCGCAAGCTCGACGACCATTTCGGGCTGAACCCCGGCATGGCCGGTTTCGAGCGGCTGTGGAAGGACGGCAAGCTCGCCATCGTCCACGGTTGCGGCTACGAGAACCCGTCGTTCTCGCACTTCACGTCCATGGCCTACTGGCACACGGCGGCGCCGAACAGCGGCGACGACTTCGGCTGGTACGGCCGGGTCGCAGATGTCATGGCGCCGGCGCCTCGCCCCAACTTCCTGGTGAACATCGACACGACACAGTCGCTCGCCGTGAAGAGCCGCGTGCATACGCCAGTTGTGTTCGACGACCCCAACAAGTTCCTGCGCAACGCGTTCCAGCAGGAGCGCTCGCTGCTCGACGCCGAAGATCGCGCCGCCGCGGCTTCGGGCAACCGTCGCTTCCTCGACGATGTCGCCCGCAGCGCCCGCGAATCGTCGGAACTCGTGCGCGACGCCTGGGCCCGATACAAGTCGCCGGTGGACTACGGCATCAATCCGCTGGGGCTCAACAAGGTGGCGGCATGCATCTCCGCCGGGCTGCCCACGAAGCTCTACTACGTGGCCTACCGCAACAACGCCTTCGACACGCACGTGCAGCAGGCGGACCTGCACCAGCGCCTGCTCACCTACGCGGCGGACGCCGTGCTGGGCTTCCAGCGCGATCTGGAACGGCTCGGACAGGCGGATCGCGTGAGCCTGATGGCATTCTCGGAATTCGGTCGGCGGGTACCCGAGAACACGAGTCTCGGGACGGACCACGGCTCGGCGAACGTGATGTTCTTCAGCGGGGCCAATGTGCGCGGCGGTCACTACGGCAAGGCGCCGGACCTGGGCGCCCTCGATGCCGGCGACAATCTCGTCCACACGACGGACTTCCGTCGCGTCTACGCCACTGCCATCGACGGCTGGCTGAAGCTGGGCGCGGCACCGAAGATCCTCAAGGGCAACTTCGACCCCTTCCCCGTCTTCGGCTGACGACCGTTCAGACCCGGCCGGCGCGCCGGGTCTCGGACGGCAGTTCGCCGAACATGCGCCGGTAGTCCGCAGAGAACTGGCTCAGGTGCCAGAAGCCCCAGCGGGCGGCGACATCGCCGACCCGCTCGCCGGGGCCCGCGCGCTTGAGTTCCCGGCGCACGCCGTTGAGACGCACTGCCCGGAGGTACTGCACGGGACTCACGCCCAGGACCTCCTGGAAGGAGTACTGCAGCGTCCGCCGGCTTACGCCCGCCTCCACGCAAAGATCCGCCACGGTGACAGGCATGTCGCGCCGCTCGAGGATATGCGAACGCGCGAGGTCGACCACGCGCGATCGGGCGCGTGCCGAGGCAGGCGGCTGGCCGGCTCCCGTCGAGGGAGAAGCGACCGCCGCGATCGCACCCAGCAGTGACGACACGAAGTCGCGCTGCGCCTGCACGGCCCGGAAGGGCGCGGGATCCGCCTCCATCGCCTCGAAGAAGGCTCGCACGAGATGGCGCAGCGCTTCGAGTTCCTCCGAGGGCGGCAAGGTCCCCGGATGCGCGTGAGTGAGGGCCGCAAGCCCCGTTTCGGACGTGGCCTCGACGGTCTTCTCCACGAGGGACGCGGACACGGCGATCCCCACGACGTCCAGACGCTCCGGCGTACGGAGCACGAATTCCCCCGGAGCGCCGAACACGAATCCCGAGCGGGTCGACAGCGGCTGATCGCAGAAGGTGCCTTCGCCCTGCATGTCGAGCACCACGCCGATGGTGCAGGCGCCCGCCCACGACCGGCCCGACTGCAGCACGACCTGGTTGGTGACCTCCCGGAAAACCTGCACCTCGTCGATCCAGGCCTCTGCCAGATCGCCGGAAAAACGCCCCGGGGTGAGCTGCTCGTAGTGCTGGTCCCAGCGGCGCAGGGACTCGGCGTGTTCGTCGGCGTCGTCGGTCCGGCGACGCTGGAGCGGGCCGTGCGCCGGATCGGTGCACATAAACGCTGCCGCGCCCGGGTGATGTGCGGACGGACGCGGATCATCGGGACGCTTGCAACTTCCCATCGTCTGAAACTCCAGGCAGATTCTTCCGGGCACGCACGGGTCGCCGTTCGCCGTGGCGGCCGGCCCGTGTTCATCACGGGCGATGACGGCTCCCCAGCAAGCGCCGATCCCACCGGGGATGCCAAATTTTGATACCTGACAGCAGTGTGTCAGGTTACGATCCAACGGTCGGGGCGGCAAGGCCGTCCGTGGGCATGCACATGGGAGAGTGAGCGATGAAGGTCCAGTTCAATGCAGCACGGCAGGCCGCCCTTGCGCTGGCCCTGGCCAGCCTGTGTCACCTGCCGGCGGCGGTGGCGCAACTGCCCGTCGAGACCCTGTCCAACGAAACCGCGATCAAGGCGAAGAACCGGGTGTACATCCCGGACATCGCCATCATGCACATCGCCGACGGCAAGCTGCACGTGGTCGATGGCGACACCGGCGCCTACCAGGGCGTGATCGGCACCGGATTCACCGGCCAGTCGAAGCTGAGCCGCGACGGCAAGGAGATCTTCATCGCGACCGGCTACTACTCCCGCGGTCAGCGCGGCGAACGTACCGACATCGTCGAGGTGTGGGATGCCGAGAAGCTCTCGTTCAAGTACGAGATCCCCATCAGCGACAAGCGCGCGATGGCGCTCAACTACAAGTGGCTGCTCAGCCAGTCCTCCGACGGCCGCTGGCTCCTCGTGCAGAACGCCACGCCGGCCACGTCGATCACCGTCGTGGACCTGTCCCAGAAGAAGGCCGTGGCCGAGATCACGACTCCCGGGTGCTGGGCGAGCTACCCGGTGAAGTCCCAGCCCAACCGTTTCGGCATGCTGTGCGGCGACGGCACGGTGCATATGGTCACGCTGGCGGAGGACGGCAGCGCGGCTGCCCGCACGATCTCCGAGCCACTGTTCGATCCGGATGCCGATGCCCTGTTCGTCCAGGGCGAACCCACGGGCGACACGTATCACTTCGTCAGCTTCACCGGCAACCTGGTCAGTGTCGACATGAGCGGTGAGAAGGCAAAGGCTGCCGGCAAGGTCTCGCTGGTGTCGGGCGCAGAGCGCAAGAAGGGCTGGCGTCCGGGCGGCTACCAGATTCTTGCCCTGAACGAAGGCACCGGCCGCTTCTACGTGACCATGCACGCCGGCGGCGGCGAGGGCAGCCACAAGGCGCCTGCGAAGGAGATCTGGGCGTTCGACCTCGCGACCAAGAAGCGGGTGGGCAAGATGGATGGCCACGCGTCGACGGCGATCAGCACCTCGTCCGACGGCTCCAAGCTCTACGCCATCGACGCCGAGAAGGCTTCCCTCGTGATCATCCAACTGGGCAAGAAGCCCAAGGTCCTGGGCACCCACCAGATCGGTGAGTTCCCGAGCCAGATCGAGGTCAACTGATGGGCGTGGGCAGTCTCCTGGCGGATCCGGCCGCGGCGGGCATCATCGTCGGGGCGGTGGCTCTCATCCTGCTGGGTGCGGCGTGGCACAAGCTGTCGGAACCGAATGCGTTCCTGTCGGCTCTCGCCGCGTATCGGCTGCTGCCCTCTTCCGTCGTGGACCCCGCTGCCCGCG
>CAZEDA010000046.1:0-15243 GCA_964510915.1 uncultured Rhodocyclaceae bacterium
CGGGCAACGAGGACGTTGCCGGCACCAGCGAAGCGCTGATGCGGCATCAGTACCGCACATGGGTTCAGGCGGTCGGGACCGGTATGTGACCCACGCCGTTGGCGATGCGACGGCGGCGGATGGCGAACAGAACGGCCGCGCTGGCGCCAGCCGGATCGAAGCCAGGAAATGCGGCGGCCACCACCGGCGTCGAGAAGCGTATCCAGTCGAACGCCGCTCGCAGGTCCGGAAACCGGGACACCGTGGTCACGGGAAACGTCTGAACGACCGTCTCGTTATGGACCAGCGGATCGCTCTACAGCGTCCGCGTGTCGATCCACTCCACGCGGCCCGTGCGTGACTTCACTTCGTTGTACATGTGAGCGGTTCCGCCGGGGCCATCGCCACCGCCGCCATTCCACAGGCACACGAAGCGCACCTTCTCCAGGCCGAACGCGAGGGCGGTGAACAGCAGCCACAGATTGCAGCGCTCGAACGCGTCGACGCCGTCGGGACAGGGCCCCAGTTCGTCCGGCATGATCCGCAGCTTCACGCCCGCCGTGTCACGCACCGCATAGAATCGGTCCCGCCAGGATTCGCCACCCTGTGAAGGAAGCACGGATTTCTCGATGAACTCCGGCTCCTCGAAGGGCAGCTGGATCTGCGGACGAACGCCGCGCGCCAGGGCGGCTTCCAGGAACAGCAGATCACCGCCGGACGCCGCCTGGGACAGCGCGATGTCCCCGGGCCCGGCACCCATGTCCTCGAGGACCTTGGCGATGCGGGCCTTTGCCTCGTGCTCCTTCTCCGCCGGAAAGCGCGGAACCGGCCGGTCGGGGGCATCGACCAGATGGCCGCTGAAGAGGAAGACCTGACGCGGCTGCCAGTTCTCCTCCGGACGTTGCAGCCGCTGCAGCGCTCTCTCGAAGACCGATCGCGCAGCCGCCACGACCTCCGGTCGGAACCCCAGATCCGTGAGCAGCTGCAGCTGCGAGCGCGTGGAGTTGAGCGAGAACCAGTCCTTCTCGTTGCGGGAGATGGCTTCCTTGTAGGCAGCCGTCACCGTGTCGGGGGTCCCGTCGAGCAGTTCGACGTCCGCCTGCGTCACCGCGGCCCAGTAGGCATTGCCCGGCTCGTTCTCGCACCGGGCGGCAAACCGGACTGCCCCCACCATCGACACGCACTGACTGTCGTAGCGCGCATCGTTCGTGAGGTGCCGATAGAGGTGCATGAGCGTGAGGGCATTGATGCCGGAGAAGTAGTGGCCCACCTGGCTCCGATACGCACGGAGATAGCTGTCGATCGCGGCTCGCAGCAGCGCATCTTCGTAAGCCGCATCGTCGCGCAGCTGTTCGGCGGTCTTGCCCTCCGCCCGCCACGCGGCGGTCCAGGCGTCCTTGTCCACACGGCCGAGCAGCGCCCAGAACTCCGGATCGTTCCCGTAGATGGCTCGGCCGCGCGCATCGGTCATCGAGATGACATCCTGATAGTGGCTGCGTGCCCGGTCGATGGAGTAGCCGGCGACGCCCTTCTGCGCCAGCCGCTGGAGACAGATGCCCTTCTCCTGCAATCCCTTGCGGTGCGTCGGCTCGATGGCGAGCCCCCGCTCCAGCTGTTCCAGCGCGAAGTCGAACTGCTCCGCCTTGCGCAGGGCCTCGCCGGCCTTGATCCACGCCTCGGCGCGGAAGGCGGCCACCGGCGCCTCGTCCGCAAGCACGAGGATGTCGCCGACCCGCCCTGCCTTCCGCGCGAGATCGATGCGCTTCTCCCACTGATCGTGGCGCTCCCAGAACTCGCGCACCTGGCCGATGCGCATGGCCCGCCACTCGGGCTCCTCGAGATTGGGCAGGAGCGAGTAGACGGGACTCACCGTCCGGCCGTGCCAGGACTCCATGGTGGCCTTCACCATCGCCGTGAGTTTGCGTCGGTCCTCCTCGAGCGTGGCGGGGTCGGGCGCGCCGTCCTTCAGCGTGTAGCGGAGCTTGCGATCCGTGTAGAGGTCGAAGGCCGTCGGCGAACGCCCGCCCGACACCAGCACGACCCCGCGCGCGCGGAGGGCGTGGCGGACGCCCAGTTCGTACCAGACATTCGGGTTGTCGATGGTGAGGTCGGCCACGACGAGGTCCGCCATCAGCAGTTCCTGGAACATGTCGGTCCGGATGTCTCCGGCCCGCTGCTCCTGGTCCGCACGCAGCACCGTGAGGCCCGCTGCCGCGATAGCGGGCTGCAGGTACTCGGTGAACACACGATTGAAGTCGATCGGCACGCCATCCGCGCCGGGTTTGGTGCCGAACGGCATGGCGACGAAGGCGTGCGGTTTCATAGGTAGTCTCTATGCCTTGAGGCGGAACGGCGTGAAGTTCGTGCCGCGGTCGAAGTGGTCCTCGTGTTCGGCGCGCTTCAGCCAGCGGACCACCAGGTAGGTCAGCGGGGTGGCGGCGACTTCCCAGCCGACCTTCACCACGTACTCGCTCCACATGACGTTCATCAGGAGATCGTTGCCCCACACACCGAAGAACGCGACGAGGAAGAACAGCACGGTGTCGATGGCCTCGCCCAGCACGGTGGAGACGATCGTGCGCAGGTACAGCGCGCGGCCCTCGGTCATGACCTTCATCTTCGCCAGCACGTAGGCGTTGATGAAGCCTCCGCACCAGAAGGCGATGACCGAGGCCACCGCGATGCGTGGCACCTGTCCGAAGACGGTCTCGTACGCCGCCTGGTTGGGCCAGCCCGCAGCGGGCGGCGTCACCACGGTGACGGTGCTCACCACCAGGGCGATCAGCATCGCGCCGAACCCCATCCACATCACCCGCCGCGCGTGCGCATAGCCGTAGACCTCGGTGAGGATGTCGCCGAACAGGTAGGACGCCGGAAAGATGAGGACCGCGACGGTCAGGGACAGCCCGCCGATGTTCGCGACCTTGCCCGCGCCGATCACGTTGGCGCAGAGCAGCACGGTGATGAAGGCAACCGTGATCACGTCTAGGTAGCGGTAAGGGCGTTGCTGCATGGGCGAAGGCGCTGGGGTGTGATCAGGTGGGAAGGGACCGGACAACCGGGATTCTACGCGACGGTCTTCAGGCACCCGGCCCGACGGCAGGAGGAGAGCAGGCCGATCCGGGGTCGCGCGACGTAAACTGTCTTTACTGACCTGTCCGCCCCCTGCGACAATGCGGGTCGCCCCCCGGTTTCGAAGGATTTCCCCAGATGTCGAACATCACCATGACCCGAAGGCAGAACGCGCTCATCCTGTTCCAGGAGTTCGCCGAGCGCGCCATGGCCACGGGCGCCGCCCCCAAGGGTCTGGAGCAGGCGTTTGCCGCCGCGCTCGAGATCTCGCCCAGCATGTGGAGCCAGATCAAGGCTGCACGCCCCATCGGCGACAAGCTCGCCCGGCAGATCGAGCAGCACTGCGGCCGTCCTGCCGGCTGGCTGGACGAAGCCCGGAAATCCGGGACCCTCACGCCGACCGAACAGAAGTTCCTGGACCTCGCGCTCCGCGCGTGGCGCGCCACCAACAGCGAAGGGCGACGCGCCCTGCGTCAGCAGATGGAACACCTCGCCGGAACGCCCTGAGTCCCCGTTATCGCCGGCGCGTCCGCCCGACGATGCTCAGATCACTTCGAGTCGGGAAACCGCCTCGAAGACCCGCCCGCGGTCGTCTACCCACGTGAAGTTCACGTCCCCTGTCTCTCCGGCACGGAGATAGAACTGGAAGTAAGGGTTGGTCGTCACGCCCGAGGACAGTTGCGCCCGGAACACCTCGCGCCCGCCATAGCGGCAGACGAAGCTCTCGACGATGTGCCGGGGAATGGGCTTGCCGACGTTGTCATGCCGGAAGCCGCTCTCCATCGGATGGCGGACCATCGCGCGCACGGTGACGACCTCGCCCGCCTTCGCCTGCGCGGGTATGCGGATCACGGTGTCCGTCATCTCAATCGTCTCCGCAGGCGGAGATGGTGACTTCCACCTGCATCGCTCCGGCGCGGAAACTGCCGTCCTGCATTTCGGCCACGGCGATCACCCGCTGGGTCTTGGCCAGGCGGATGCGCGTGGAGACTTCGGCCTTCGGGTAGTGGGCGCCGAGGAACATCTGCACGACGGTGGCCACGGGGTTCTGCTCGGAAAACACATGGATGGACCGCACGTGATCCTCCGGCGTCTGCGCGGAAGCCACCTTCACGGTCAGGGGCACCACATTGCCGTTGTCGGCGATGCGGGGCAGTTCCAGGGTCACGCCGCCCTCGATGACTTCGCGCCCGCCGGTGAGGGCGCGGATCGCTTCCGTCATCGTCTCCGGTGTGGCGGAGGCCGGCCGGACCGTCAGGACCCACAGCCCGGCCCCGCCCAGAATCAGGCGGCGCCGGGCCCGGCTGACGGTCGACCGGGGCATCGGGCCGTCAGGCGAAGGTGAAGCCGTGATTGCGCAGCGGCAGGGAACGGATGCGCTTGCCCGTGGCGGCGAAGAGCGCGTTGCACAGCGCCGGGGTCACGGCACCGATGGGCGGTTCACCGACACCACCCCAGAAACCGCCGCTCGGCACCAGCACCGACTCGACCTTGGACGGGACGTCCGAGAGACGGGTCACCGGGTAGTCCAGGAAGTTGCTCTGTTCCACCCGGCCGTCCTTGATGGTGATCTCCTCGTGCATGAGCATGCTGAGCGCCCACACCACGCCGCTCTCGATCTGCGCCTTCACGGCGTCCGGATGCACGATGTATCCGGGGTCGATCGCAACCACGACGCGATGCACGTCGATCACCGTGCCGTCCTTCACGGACAGTTCGACCACCGCTGCCGTGAAGCTGCCGTACGAGTCCGTGAGCGCAATACCGCGGAACACGCCCTTGGGCAGCGGCGTGCCCCAGCCCGCCGCCTTGGCAACGGCATCGAGCACGCCGAGATCCTTGGGCTTCTTCTCGAGCAGCGGGCGGCGGAACTGGTAGGGGTCCTTGCCGGCAGCCACACAGATCTCGTCGATGAAGCACTCGCGGAACACGGGGTTATGCGTATGCGCCACGGCGCGCCAGAACCCCGGCGGGACGTGCGTGTTGCGCATGGCGTATTCGTTCGTGAAGTGCGGCACCGCGTAGGGCATGTCGTTGAACAC
This sequence comes from uncultured Rhodocyclaceae bacterium, assembly GCA_964510915.1. Classification (GTDB taxonomy): domain Bacteria; phylum Pseudomonadota; class Gammaproteobacteria; order Burkholderiales. The sequence continues at coordinate 5,094 of CAZEDA010000046.1, forward strand.
GCGCACGCCCACCGGGTCGATCCCGTTCTTGATGTCGCCGGGCCGCACGCTGGTGAAGATGGACTGGTCCGCCTGCCGCACGTGCCACGCGAGCCAGTTGCCGTCCTTGTCGAGCCCCGCGCGCAGGCGCACGAGGGCGACGGGGCGGTAGCGGCCCTGCTTCATGTCTTCCTCGCGCGACCACTGCACGCGCACCGGCGTGCCGGGCAGGCTCATGGCGATCTGCACGGCGTGCTTCGTGTACTCCTGGTGGGGCCCGCGGCGACCGAAACCGCCGCCTGCGTGCATCTTGTGGACGATGACCTTGTCGAGCGGAATGCCGGCGGTCTCCGACGCGGTCGCGATGCTGGCCTCGCCGTTCTGCGTGCCCACCCACACTTCGATGGTGTCGTCCTTGAACAGCGCGGTGGCCGTCTGCGGCTCCATCGTCGCGTGATTGAGGTACGGCGCGTAGTACTCGGAATCGAGCACCTTCGCGGCCGAGGCCACGGCGGTCTCGAAGTCACCGTCCTTGCGGGCCACGGGCGCTTCCTTCGCGTCGATGCCCGTGCGCAGGAAGGCCTTGATCGACTCGCTGGAGACCTGCCCGTTGCCGCCGTCGTCCCATTCGACTGGCAGCGCCTTGAGGGCCTGGTTGGCCCGCCACCAGTTGTCGGCGACCACCGCGACGTAGTCCTCGCCGCGGAACACCTTCTTCACGCCGCGCAGGCCGAGGACCTTGCTCTCATCCAGGGACTTCACCTTGCCGCCGAACACCGGGCACTGCATCACCGAGGCGTGCAGCATGCCGGGCAGCCGCACGTCGGCCGCGTAGATCTGCTTGCCTGTCGTCTTGTCCGGAATGTCGAAGCGCTTCGGCGACTGACCGATGATCCGCCACGTCGACGGATCCTTGAGCTTGATCTCCTTCGGCACTTCCAGCTTCGCGGCTGCCTCGGCCACCGCGCCGAAGCGCGTGGTGCGCCCGGTCGGCGTGTGGGCGATGGCGCCCATGGCGACGGTGCATTCCTCGGGAGGAACGCCCCACTGCTTCGCGGCGGCCGTGACCAGCATCTGCCGCGCAGCGGCGCCGGCCTTGCGCAAGGTTTCCTGCGACTCGCGGATGGACCGGCTGCCGCCCGTGGACATGGCACCCCACACGCGGTTGCGCTTCACGTGCTCGTTCACGTCGGCGTACTCGGGGCGCACCTGGCTCCAGTCGCACTCGAGTTCTTCTGCGACGAGCTGCGCGAGACCGGTGAAGCTGCCCTGGCCCAGTTCGGAGCGGGCGATGCGGATGACGATCGTGTCATCCGGGTTGATGACGATCCAGTGCGTGACCTCCACCGGGCCTTCGGCCGCGGCGGCGTCGATCGCGAACGGCACGCCGATGGCAAACCCGCCACCGAGGGCGGCACTGCGTACGAGAAACTCACGTCGACCGGGCCGGGCGATCGTCTTCGAAGTCGTGTTCGTCATGATCGGATCCTCAGCGCAGTCCGGCGGCGGCCTGCACGGCCTCGCGCACGCGGACGTAGGTGCCGCAGCGGCAGATGTTGGTGATGGCGTCGTCGATCTCCGCCGGGGAGGGCTTCGGCTTGTCCTTGAGCAGCGCGACGACCGCCATGATCATGCCGCTCTGGCAGTACCCGCACTGGGGCACCTGCAGGTCCACCCAGGCACGCTGCACGGGATGATTGCCGTCGGGGGAGAGGCCTTCGATGGTGGTGACCGACTGGCCCGCCACGGCAGACACCGGCATCACACAGGAACGCACCGCGGCACCGTCGATGTGCACGGTACAGGCGCCGCAGGCCGCGACACCGCAGCCGTACTTGGTGCCCGTGAGGCCAAGCTCGTCGCGCAGCACCCACAACAGCGGCATGTCGGGTTCCGTGTCCACCTGCACGGGCTTGCCGTTGACTTTCAAGCTGATCATGAATTGCTCCCCGGAGACGGGCCGGACTGGCCCGGTAGATGTGTGCCGAATGTTACCCCGCTGCGGCGCGGCCGGCCTCCGCCGGCCTGCGGTCCTTGCGTGTATAGTGCATTGCGGTCGCGGAAAGTTCGCGATCCCACTGAGGAAGGGCCGCGGAGACTGCGCCGTCCTTCCGTAAAGCCCAGGAATCACAACGAGTTCGCCCCGCCCGCGCCTGCAGCGCAGGGCCCTGCGGCGACGGATAGAACAAGAAAGTCGATGAGCTTCTGCTGGTTCGCCTTCTTCCACTGTGTCAGCGGCCGCCCCGAGCAAGACCGTGACTCCCTCGTCACCCTTCTGGGCCCGGTCGTGGAGGCTGTCACCGGCCTCACCCGCGCACTCGTGCATTGCTGCACGGTCGCGGACGACCCCTTCCTGAAGGACGACGAGCCGCCGCATCTGGTGCTGCAGTGCTATTTCGACTCCGATGCCGACCTGAAGCGGGCACTCGGTCCCGACAGCCCGATCCTCGCGCTCCAGGACCCCGAACGTTTTCCGATGCTTGCCCACGCGTCCGTCACGCACCAGGCGATGGCCGTGCGCCGGTTCGAGACACCTTCGGCGAGGCAGGCGCCCGATTCCCACGCCACCTACCTCGTCGGCTACGAGGGCCCCGCGGAAGACGCGGACGCCTGGCTGGATCACTATTGCGCCACTCACGCGCAGCACATGACCCAGCTGCCGCGAGTCCGCGAAGTGGAGGTGTACACGCCCTGTGAATGCCCCACCGCGCTGTCCTGGCCGCAGACCCGCTTCATGCAGCGGAACAAGGTGGTGTTCGACAGTCCGATGGCGCTGACCGGCGCCCTGCACTCGCCGGTCCGGGCCCGCATGCGCGAGGACTTCCTGAGCTTCCCGCCCTATCGCGGCCGGGTGACGCACCACCCGATGATGTCCGACATCGTCTACGCCGCGGCACTCCCGTAGGCGGCCGCCGCGACCCGCTCGAACAGTCCGGTCACTTTACCTTTCGGCAGCCAGTCGTCCTGGTCACCGTTCACCGCCGACCCGAACGCCGCATCGAAGGCGCCGCTCGCGCCCCCGATGCGGCAGCATTCACAGATGGCAGTCCGGCCCCAGCAAGGCCGTGCGGAAACGGCTGCGCAGATACGGGCCGTCCCGCGCGGGGAGTTCCAGAATGCTGGCCACCGACGGCACCTTCAGGTTGACCAGCATCGGGCCCGGCGAGCGGTAGAGCCTCGGCTCCACGTCGTCCAACTGCGCTTGAGTCTCGACGACTTCGGCCGCAACACCGCACGCGCGGGCCACTGCCGCGAGGTCCACGCCACGTGCCGTGTGCGCTTCCTGCAGCCCCGTCTCGGCATAAAGACCGTTGTCGATCACCACGATGGCGAGGTTCGCCGGCTTCTTGACACCGATGGTCGCGAGCGAGCCCATGCCCATGAGCATCTCGCCGTCGCCGGTCAGCACGATCACGCGCCGCGCCGGCTGGGCGAGCGCGAGACCGAGCCCGACCATCGCCGCCCCGCCCATCGCCCCCCAAAGATAGAACGTGAGCGGATGGTCCCCGATGCCATACGCGTCGGACGTCGGCCCGCCGAGACCGCTGACCAGCAGCGACTCGCCGCGGTGGCGCAGCAACTGCGCGACGGATGCCCGGCGATCGAGAGTGCGCGTGGCGCTCATTTCGTGTCCCCCTTCTTGAACATCTTGGCGCCGATGACCTTCTGGCTCAGCAGCACGGCCACCACCCGCCCGGTGTTGTAGGCGAGCGCGAGGCTTGCCCGCACGGTCGGTGCGACATCGGCCGCGCTCTCCACACGGTTCACCAGCACGCCCACGGCTTCCAGGCTCGCCTGCGTGCCCTGCCCCATGGTGATCTGCCACGGGTTGAACTCGCCCCATTCGCCACGCATGGTGATGATCATCAGCATCGGGATGCGGCACTCGGCGGGCAGCGACAGCATGTTGATGCAGTTGCCCACGCCGCTCGACTGGAGCAGCAGCACACCGCGCTGACCACCGAGGAAGGCGCCGGCGAGCATGGCGACGCCTTCCTCCTCGGTCGTGAGCGACACGGCCTCGATCCCCGGCGCCGCGAGGCTCCGCTCGATCAGGCGCTTGTGACCGGCATCCGGCACATAGGCGACCTGGCGAACGCCGCCGGCCACCAGTTCCTCGAACAGCTCGTCGGGCCACGTGGGCACGCTCATCTTCCTTCCTCCCTGGGCACAGCGCGGCCGGGACGCAATCGCCCGCTCGAACCGGCTGCAACGCCCGGCATGGTACGGCAGACGATGGCTCGGGGCAGAATGGAACCAGTACCGCCGCCTGCGACGGCCACGATTGACCGGCCGCCCGGGATTGCCGCAGACTTCAGTAACAAGTTAACGATGCGACGGCGGGCGACCGGCACGGAATGCTCCGCCGCCCATCAGGCGCCGGACGAACACTGGGGGGAGTCTTGGACTATTCGGGCTGGGCTCGTTCGGGCCGGGACGGCCGCGTGCATCCGGTGACGCTGGGCGTGGACCCCGGCGGGCTGAGTGCCGCGGACTGGTCCGCGTGCTGGCAAGGCGGCCTGCCCGCCGTCCCGACGAGCGGCTGCGTCTACGGCGTCGCGCTCAATCATGGAGACGAACTGGCGGCCCTCGGTTCGGCTCTGAGCGAGCCGCCCTACAAGGCGCCCCCGAAAGCGCCGATCCTCTACGTCAAGCCCGCGAACACCTGGTCGGGCCCCTTCGCGGATATCGTGGTGCCCCATGGCATCGATACCGTCGAAGTCTGCGCGTCGCTCGGCATCGTCTTCGGACGTGACACCACCCGTGTCGCTGCCGGGCAAGCCTGGGAACATGTGGAAGGTCTGACTCTGGTCGCGGACCTGTCCATTCCCTCGTCGTCTTTCTACCGTCCGCCCGTGCGCTTCAAGTGCGTCGACGGCTTCTGCGCGATCGGGCCGTGGGTGGTCCGGCCTGACGCGGCAATGCGGTCGGGCAATGTCACGCTCGAAGTCCGCGTCGATGGCTCGCTCGCGCAGAGCGTGTCGCTCCGCGGTCTCGTACGCGACGCGGCGAAGCTCATCGAGGACATCTCGGATTTCATGACCTTCCGTGCCGGGGACGTGCTCATGCTCGGTTGCGGACCGGGCCGGCCGATTGCGCGACCGGGGCAGCGCGTGTCCATCTCCTGCGCCGGCGTGGGTCGGCTCGAGAATCGTCTGATCCGTCTGGACGGAGACTGATCCATGAAACGCGCCCGCGTCATCCATCAGGGAACCCTCCAGAGCGCCGTGGAACAGGATGGCCGACTGCGTCTCGCGAACGGCCTCGTCGTCGACGAAACCGACGTGTCGTGGCTGCCGCCGGTCGCGCCGACGACGCGACCGCGCACGATCATCGCGCTCGGCCTCAACTACGCGGACCACGCGAAGGAACTCGCCTTCAAGGCGCCCGAGGAGCCGCTGATCTTCACGAAGACTGAGACGGCGCTCGTCGGGCACCGGGGCACGTCGCGACGCCCGGCCGACGTCACCTTCATGCACTACGAGTGTGAACTCACCGTTGTGATCGGCCGCACCGCGCGCCGTGTGCGCCGGGACGACGCCTACGACTTTGTCGGCGGCTACACCGTCGCCAACGACTACGCGATCCGCGACTATCTCGAGAACTTCTACCGGCCCAACTTCCGCGTGAAGAACCGCGACGGCTGCACGCCGCTGGGCCCGTGGCTGGTGGATGCCGGCGATGTCCCCGACCCCATGAACCTCGATCTGCGCACCTTCGTGAACGGCAGGCAGACACAGGCAGGCAACACGCGGGACATGGTGTTCGACATCCCCTTCCTCATCGAATACCTCACGGCATTCATGACGCTCGAGGCCGGCGACCTCATCCTGACCGGCACGCCCGAAGGCCTTGCCGACACCCGCCCCGGCGACGAGGTCGTCACCGAAATCGATCGCATCGGCCGCCTCGTCAATACCATCGTCGGTGACGATGCCCCCGTGGAGTCCCACGCATGAAACACATCTCGCACCTGATCGACGGCAAGGCGGTCGACAGCGACGATTCCTTCCGCAGTGTCGACCCGGCCACGCAGGAGGTGCTCGCGGAAGTCGCGTCCGGCGGTCAGCGTGAGATCGACGCCGCCGTCGCCGCCGCGAAAGCCGCCTTCCCCGGGTGGGCCGCCACGCCCCAGGCCACCCGCGCGAAGCTCATGCGCAACCTCGGCGATCTCATCACGAAGCACGTGCCGGAGATCGCCGACACCGAGACACGCGACACCGGGCAGGTGATCGGCCAGACGAAGAAGGCTCTCATCCCCCGCGCCGCCGACAACTTCCACTTCTTCGCCGAACTCTGCACGCGCACCGACGGGCACACCTACCCCGTCGACAACGCGATGCTCAACTACACGCTGTTCCAGCCGGTGGGCGTGTGCGCACTCATCTCGCCGTGGAACGTGCCGTTCATGACCGCCACCTGGAAGACCGCACCGTGCCTCGCCCTCGGCAACACGGCCGTCCTCAAGATGTCGGAACTCTCGCCGCTCACCGCCTCGCGCCTCGGTGAACTCGTGCTGGAAGCCGGGATCCCGCCCGGCGTGTTCAACGTCGTCCACGGCTACGGCCGCAGCGCCGGCGAGGCTCTGGTGAAGCATCCGGACGTCCGCGCGATCTCCTTCACCGGCAGCACGGCGACGGGCAACCGAATCGTGCAGGCCGCCGGACTGAAGAAGTTCTCGATGGAGCTGGGCGGCAAGTCCCCGTTCATCGTGTTCGAGGATGCGGACCTCGACCGTGCCATGGACGCAGCCGTGTTCATGATCTTCTCCAACAACGGAGAGCGCTGCACGGCCGGCTCGCGCATCCTCGTGCAGCGCTCCGTGTACCGGGCCTTCTGCGAGACCTTCGCGCAGCGCGCAGTGCGACTGAAGGTGGGCGACCCGCTCGACGACAGCACCATCATCGGCCCGATGATCTCGCCCGAGCACCTCGCGAAGGTTCGGCACTACATCGACCTGGGTCAGCGCGAAGGTGCGACCCTGCTCACCGGCGGCTCCGCCGCGCCAACGATCGAAGGACGCGTCGCGAAGGGCAACTTCGTGAACGCGACCGTCTTCGCCGATGTCGACAATTCCATGGCGATCGCCCAGGACGAAATCTTCGGGCCCGTCGCCTGCCTGATCCCGTTCGACAGCGAGGCCGACGCCATCCGCATCGCCAATGACATCCGCTACGGTCTGTCGTCCTACGTGTTCACCGAGAACCTCGGCCGGGCGCACCGCGTCGCCGCGGCCATCGAAGCCGGCATGGTGTTCGTGAACAGCCAGAACGTGCGGGATCTGCGCCAGCCCTTCGGCGGCATCAAGGCTTCCGGTACCGGCCGCGAGGGCGGCACCTGGAGCTTCGAGGTGTTCACCGAACCCAAGAACGTCTGCGTGGCCATGGGCCGCCACCCGATCCCGCGCTGGGGTGCGTGATGGGAACGCTGGCCCTCGCGGCGAAGATCACCCATGTGCCGTCGATGTATCTGTCGGAACTGCCGGGAAAGCACCACGGCTGCCGGCAGGCCGCGATCGACGGGCACATCGAGATCGGCCGGCGCGCGCGGGCACTCGGCGTGGACACCATCGTCGTGCTCGACGTGCACTGGCTGGTCAACGCCGGCTATCACGTGAACTGCGCCCCGCGCTTCGCCGGCAACTACACCAGCAACGAACTGCCGCACTTCATCAGGAACATGGAGTACGAGTACCCGGGCAACACGGCACTGGGCGAGGCCATCGCCGCCGTGGCGACACGGGAAGGCGTGTTCACCCGCGCCCACCACGACACCTCGCTGGACCTCGAGTACGGCACGCTCGTGCCGATGCGCTACATGAACGGCGACCGGCACTTCCGCGTCGTGTCGATCGCGGCGTGGTGCAACTGGCACGACCTCGACGACAGCCGGCGCTTCGGTCTGGCCCTCCGCCATGCCATCGAGCAGGAGTACGACGGCACGGTGGCGATTCTTGCGAGCGGCTCGCTCTCCCATCGCTTCAACGACAACGGCAGCCCCGAGGAGTCGATCCACCAGATCAGCGACGAGTTCTTCCGGCAGGTGGACCTGCGCGTGATGCAGCTGTGGGAAGCCGGGGACTTCGACACCTTCACCCGGATGCTGCCGCTGTACTCGCGCCAGTGCTTCGGCGAGGGCCACATGCACGACACGGCCATGCTGCTCGGCGCCCTGGGGTGGGATCGCTACCGTCAGCCGGTCGAGGTGATCACGCCGTACTTCCCGAGTTCCGGCACCGGCCAGGTGAACGCAATCTTCCCGGTCGTGCCTCTTCCGGAGTGAGTCATGCCCCATCTCGTGATCGAGTACACCGCCAACCTCGAAGCCGACGGCGATCTGCAGGGCCTGTGCAGCAAGGCCGCGGCCGTCCTGGTGTCGCAGCAGTCGGATGGCAAGCCCGTGTATCCCATCGGCGGTGTGCGCGTGCGCGCTCACCGGGTCGACACCTGGTGCATGGCCGACGGGCAGGCCGACTATGCGTTCGTCCACGCCAACCTCAAGATCGGCAGCGGCCGGGCGGACACCGTGAAACAGGCGACGGGTGAGGCACTGTTCGAGATGATGAAGACCCACTTCGGCGAGATCTTCGCGAGCCGCTACCTCGCTCTGTCGCTGGAGATCAACGAGTTCAGCGAAGCGGGCACGTGGAAGCACAACAACGTGCACGCGCGCTTCAAGCGTCCCTGAGGCCTCCATGCTCGACCCCAGAACCATCCAGCAGCTCGCCGCGGAACTGCACAAGGCGGAGCGCACGCGAACCCAGCTTCGGCACTTTTCCCTGGCTCATCCCGGCATGACCATCGAGGACGGCTACGCCATCCAGCGCGAGTGGGTCGCGATGAAGCTGGCGGAAGGACGCACGCTGCGAGGCCACAAGATCGGCCTCACCTCGCGGGCAATGCAGATGTCCTCGCAGATCGACGAGCCGGACTACGGCGCGCTGCTGGACGACATGTTCTTCGAGTCCGGCGGAGACATTCCGGTGTCGCGCTTCATCCTGCCACGCGTGGAGGTGGAACTTGCCTTCGTCCTGCGGGCAAGGCTGCAGGGGCCCGGCATCACGCTGTTCGACGTGCTGCGCGCCACCGAGTACGTGACACCCGCCATCGAGATCATCGACGCGCGGATCGAGCAGTTCGACCGCGAGACCAAGGCGCCCCGCAAGGTGTTCGACACGATCTCGGACAATGCCGCCAACGCCGGCGTCGTCCTCGGCGGCCGACCGGTTCGGCCGGACACACTCGATCTGCGCTGGGCCGGCGCCCTGCTCCACAAGAACGCCGTGATCGAAGAGACCGGGCTCGCCGCCGGCGTGCTGAACCACCCGGGTAACGGGGTGGCGTGGCTCGCCAACAAGCTGGCCGCCCACGACGAGTTCCTGGAAGTGGGCGAGGTCATCCTGGGTGGCTCCTTCACCCGGCCCGTAAACGCGGTGGCGGGCGACACCTTCCACGCGGACTACGGGCCGCTGGGGTCCATTGCGTTCCGGTTCGTGTAGGAAAGGTCTGCACTGTCCGTAGTGCGGTAGTCTTCGTCGAGCCGCCGGAGCGGCCGGGCGCGACCGCCCGAAAACTCGAACCCGGGAGGCACGCCATGCAATTCCACACCCTTCCTTCTACGGATCTGCGCGTATCCCGCGTCTGCCTCGGCACGATGACCTGGGGGCAGCAGAATTCCGAGGCCGAAGCCCATGCGCAGCTCGACCTCGCACTGGCCGAAGGCATCAACTTCATCGATACGGCGGAGATGTACCCCGTCCCGCCGAATGCCGAGACGCAGGGCCGCACGGAGCGCTACATCGGCACCTGGCTCGCGAAGCGCGGTCGGCGCGACGATGTGATCCTCGCCACGAAGGTGGCTGGTCCCGGACGTCGCGACTGGATTCGAGGCGGACGGACGGACCTCACCGCCGGCGTGATCGCCGAGGCCGTCGAGACCAGCCTGCAGCGCCTGCAGACGGACTACATCGACCTCTACCAGATCCACTGGCCCCAGCGGAACGTGCCCAACTTCGGCGGCGTACTGTTCGACCCGACCAAGGAGAAGGACGGCCCGCCCATCCGCGAGCAGGTCGAGGGGATGGCCGCGATGATCCGCGCCGGGAAGATCCGGCATTACGGGCTGTCGAACGAGACGACGTGGGGGCTGTGCGAGTTCCACCGCGTGGCGA
>CAZEDA010000047.1:0-8420 GCA_964510915.1 uncultured Rhodocyclaceae bacterium
AAGTCGTCGTAGGCGATGACTTCCGCGCGGATGAAGCCTTTCTCGAAGTCGGTGTGGATCACGGCGGCGGCCTGGGGCGCGGTATCGCCCTTGTGAATGGTCCACGCGCGCACTTCCTTCACACCGGCGGTGAAGTAGGTCTGCAGTCCCAGCAGATCGTAGGCGGTGCGGATCAGGCGGTTGAGGCCCGGTTCGTCCATGCCCGTGTCGGCGAGGAACACGTGCTTGTCCTCGTCGGAGAGATCGGCAATCTGTGATTCGAGCGAGGCGCAGATCGCGACGACGGGCGCGCCTTCCTTCGCGGCGTGAGCGCGCACCTGATCCAGCAGCGGGTTGTCCTTGAAGCCGCCGACTTCCGCCACGTTGGCGACGTACATGGTGGGCTTCATGGTGAGCAGGAACAGCGGCCGAACAACTGCGAGTTCTTCCTTCGAGAGATCCAGCGTACGTGCAGGCAACGCCTGGTCGAGCACGGGCACCAGTTTCTCGAGCACGGCCACCAGCCGCTGGGCATCCTTGTCGCCGCCGGTCTTCGCGACCTTGGTGTAACGCTGCAGTTGCTTCTCGACCGTGGCGAGATCCGCGAGGGCGAGTTCGGTGTTGATGACTTCGATATCGGAGACGGGGTCCACCTTGCCGGCGACGTGCACGACGTTCGGGTCTTCGAAGCAGCGCACGACCTGCGCGATCGCGTCGGTCTCGCGGATGTTTGCGAGAAACTGGTTGCCGAGGCCCTCACCCTTCGAGGCGCCCGCGACGAGTCCGGCGATGTCCACGAACTCGACGACGGCCGGCAGCACCTTCTGCGGCTTCACGATGTCGGAGAGCTTGTTCAGCCTCGGGTCCGGCACTTCGACGATGCCGACGTTCGGCTCGATGGTGCAGAAGGGGTAGTTCTCCGCGGCGATGCCCGCCTTGGTGAGGGCATTGAAGAGGGTCGACTTGCCGACGTTGGGCAAACCGACGATTCCGCATTTGAGGCTCATGGTGTCTCCGTGTTCGGTGATCGATGGGCGCGGGAACCTGTGGTCCCGGTCATCGCTTTGTGTGCAGGGCCATCATGGCGGCCTCGGTCCGGTTTTCGAGCAGCATGGGCCAGACGTCGACGCTGCGCTCGATGGCGCCCTCGATCTCGGTCATCTCGTCGCGGCGGGGCGCCTGCAGCACGTAGTGGATCACCTGGTTGCGATCGCCGGGGTGGCCGATGCCGAGCCGCAGGCGCCAGAAGTCCTGACCGATGTGGGAAATGATGTCCTTCAGGCCGTTGTGCCCCGCCGCGCCGCCGCCGAGCTTGAGCTTGGCGCCGCCGGGCGGCAGATCGAGTTCGTCGTGCACGACGAGGATCTCGGCCGGCTCGATGCGATAGAAGCGCGAGACGGCATTCACCGCACGGCCGCTGGCATTCATGAAGGTATTGGGTTCGAGCAGCCAGCACTCGTGCGGGCCCTCGCTGATGCGGGCGAGCGCGCCGTGGAAGCGCGATTCCGTCCGCAGCTGCACGCCGTGCTTCCGCGCGACGGCCTCCACGAACCAGAAGCCGGCGTTGTGCCGGGTGGGCTCGTATTCACGACCGGGATTGCCCAGTCCGACGACCAGACGCACGCTTCACCTCCCAACCCAAAGAAAAAAGCCCGCGTCGAGCGAGAACGCTCCCGGCGGGCTTTCAGTCCGCAGACGGATGTTACTTCTTCGCGTCCTTGTCCTTGTCCTTCTGCGCCGTGGCGGGCACGGAGGCCGCCGAAGGCGCCGGGGCGGGTTCGGCTTCCACCGCACCACCCGGGACCTTGATGGTCACGACCACGGCGTTGTTGCCGTGCTTCAGCTGAACGGATTCCACGCCGGCGGGGAACTTGATGTCCGCCAGGTGGACCGACTGGCCCAGTTCGAGATGACCGAGGTCCACTTCGATGAACTCGGGCAGGTTGTCGGGCAGGCAGGAGACGTCGATTTCGTTCATGACGTGGCTCACGATGCCGTGGCCGAACTTCACGCCGGACGCGTTTTCCGTGTTGAGGAAGTGGAGCGGCACCTTGACGTGAATGAGCTGATCCTTGGCGACCCGCTGGAAGTCCACGTGCAGGACTTCGGGACGGTACGGGTGCATCTGCACATCGCGCAGCAGCACACGGCTCGTGTCGTCACCGACCTTGAGGGTCAGCACGGAGGCGTGGAAGGCCTCGAGCTTCAGACGCTGGATGAGCGCGTTGTGGTCGAGTTCGATGGCCTGCGAGGCACCGCCGCCACCGTAGACGATTCCGGGCACGAGGCCCTTGCGGCGCAGGCGGCGGCTCGCACCCGTTCCCTGCAACGACCGCGCACTGGCGATCACTTCCATCTTCATGTCTTTCTCCTTGATCAGGCACCGGCCGCGACCAGCCGGCACCGATTCGTGAAAAGGGCCTTGCGGCCCCGGCTTTCCGGAGAGGTCCTGGGACCTACTCCATGAACAGGGAGGACACGGAGTCCTCGTTGCTGATCCGCCGGATCGTCTCGGCCAGCAGGCCGGCGATGCTCAACTGACGGATCTTGCTGCACGCCCGCGCATCCTCGCGCAGCGGAATGGTGTCGGTGACGACCAGTTCGTCGAGCACGGAATTGGTGATGCGCTCGATGGCCTTGCCCGACAGCACGGGGTGCGTACAGTAGGCCAGCACGCGAACGGCACCCTTTTCCTTCAGGGCCAGCGCGGCCTCGCACAGCGTGTTGGCGGTGTCGACCATGTCGTCCATGATCACGCAGGTGCGGCCGGACACGTCACCGATGATGTTCATCACAGTGGCGACGTTGGGCTTGGGGCGGCGCTTGTCGATGATGGCGAGATCGGATTCGAGGCGCTTCGCGAGGGCTCGCGCACGCACCACACCGCCGACGTCCGGCGACACGACGATCAGGTTGTCGTAGTCGTTCTTCCACACGTCGCCCAGCAGGATGGGCGTCGCGTAGATGTTGTCGACCGGGATGTCGAAGAAGCCCTGGATCTGGTCCGCATGGAGGTCCATGGTGAGCAGCCGGTCCACGCCGGCGGCCTGCATCATGTTGGCCACCACCTTGGCGCTGATCGCGACCCGCGCCGAGCGGGGCCGTCGATCCTGGCGCGCGTAGCCGAAGTACGGCACGGCAGCGGTGATGCGCGCGGCGGACGAGCGCTTCAGCGCATCGACCATCAGCAGCACTTCCATCAGGCTGTCGTTCGTGGGCATGCACGTGGACTGCAGCACGAACACGTCGCGTCCGCGAACGTTCTCGAGGAGTTCCACCATGACCTCGCCGTCGCTGAAGCGACCGACGGTCGCCTTGCCCAGGCGCATGTTCAGGTGTTTGCAGACCTCTTCGGCAAGCCGCGGATGGGCGTTGCCGGTGAAGACCATCAGGCTGTCGTAGGCCATACCCGGTCAGTGCGACGTCATGTTGGAGGGAAACCCTCGATCCAGGCCCGCGGGAATGCGGAGATCGGCTTGGGTGCGCGCGCCATCCGGACTTGCCGGACGCCGGGTACCCCACCCGACCCCGACTGCCGCACGGGGCTGAGACTGGCTGGGGAGGAAGGATTCGAACCTTCGAATGCCGGAATCAAAATCCGGTGCCTTAACCAACTTGGCGACTCCCCAGTAAACCTTGCTAACCGACCAGGTCGTACAGCGGGTGCTGATCCAACCCCCGCGCCACGAACCCGGTGAACTCCTCAGGTTTCCGTGCCCATGCAGCCAACGCCTGCTCCTCGGTGGCGAATGCGCAGAACACGCAGGCGCCGGAGCCGGTCATCCGGGCGTTGCCGAATGCCGAGAGCCACTTAACGGCGCGATCCACCTCGGGGTGAAGGCGCCTGACCAGGGGCTCGAGATCGTTGCGGGAAGGCGACGAAAAAAAGGCCGCTATTGTGATGGGCGCACTATCCCGTGTCAATTGCGGATGCCCGAAGACCGCCGCTGTCGACACCTGCACCGCGGGGGCGAGTATGACGTACCAGGCCGGTTCCAGGGAGATCGTCTGCAACCGTTCGCCGACGCCTTCGGCGAACGCGCTTCGGCCGAAGAGGAACACGGGGACATCCGCACCGAGCGACAAACCGAGCGCCTGGAGGCGTTCGCGGTCGAAGCCGCACCCCCAGAGCCGGTTCAGGACCATCAGCGTGGTCGCCGCGTCGGAACTGCCGCCGCCCACCCCGCCCCCGAAGGGCAGGCGCTTGTCGAGGCGGATGTCGACGCCCTGGGAGACGCCAGCCTCCCGCTGCAGCAGCCGCGCGGCCCGGACGACAAGGTCTGCGTCCTCGGGGACCTCTGCGGGCCCCTCCACGCGATGGATCTCCCCGTCATCGCGCAGGGAGAAGGCGAGGCGATCACCGTAGTCGACGAAGCGGAAGGCAGTCTGGAGAAGGTGGTAGCCGTCGGCGCGCCGCCCGACCACGTGCAGAAAGAGGTTGAGCTTGGCGGGAGCCGGGTACCAGGGGCTCATCGGCCCCAGGCGCCGGGCTCGGCCCAGCGCGAGACGATGAGCTTCACCTTGAGGCCCGGCCGCTCGAGTTCCAGCTTCTCGGGCAGGACCAGCGCCTTGTCCTCGAAGTAGGACTGATATCGCACCTGCCAGCCGCCCTGCACGAGCAAGGTGGGGCGGCCTTCGGGGGAGACGTCCGTTCGCAGCGGGGCGGGGCCCGGCGCCGGTCGGGTGAACACCCAGTACGGAAGCGCATCGAGAGGGAGTTCCCAGCCCAGCACGCGGCGGGAGAGCGCGCCCGCATCGGGATCTTCGAAGCGCTTGCCGTCGGCGGTTTCCATCCAGGCACCCTTGGCGTCGCGTTCGAGGCGGGCGTAGAGCGTGCCGACGGGGGCGTAGAGTTCGACGGAGTCGCGTTCGTTCCGGTGCCGCCAGCGCAGGCTGCCGGTGTAGCCGTCGGTCCCGTAGCGGACCGCCACCCGGGCAGCCATCTCGAAACTCTCCGAGGAGGGAGCGCCGTCGATGCCGCGCTTGTTCGAGAGCCCCGCGCACCCCACCACCGCGAGCAGCAGGGCCGCGGTGGCCGCGTGACGGATCAGGCGCAGCAGCGCCATGGCCGGGGGCTTACTTGAGGAACTTGCGGATGACGGCCTTCAGGTCGTCGTTGTCCGGGTGGTCCTTGAGGGACTGACGCCAGAGGTCTTCAGCTTCCTTGCGCTGCCCCTTGGCCCAGAGCACTTCGCCGAGGTGGGCGGCGATTTCCGGGTCGGGCCGGCTGGCGAACGCGCGCCGGAGGAAGTCGAGCCCCTGGTCGAGATTGCCCTGCCGGTACAGGACCCATCCCATGCTGTCGAGGATGAAACCGTCCTCCGGTGCCAGCGTGAGCGCCTTTTCGATGTACTGGCGCGCCTCCGCGAGGCGGAGATTGCGATCCGCGAGCGTGTAGCCCAGCGCGTTGTAGGCCTGCGCGTTGTCGGGCTTGAGCTCGATGAGGCGCTTCAGACGGGTTTCCAGGACATCGATCTTGTCGATCTTCTCGGCGGCCATGGCCGAGTCGTAGATGAGATCCGGATTGTCGGGCTGCTCGGAGAGGCCGGCTTCGATGACCTCGAAGGCCTCCCGGTACTGCTTCGCCTCGCGCAGGATCTGGGCTTCCGCCTGGATGAGCAGCGTGCGCTGCTGCTCGTTCTGCGAATTGGTCTTGCGCAGGTGGGCGCGGGCCTCGTCGAACTTGCGACTGCGGCCGAGGATCATCGCGTAGCGCACAGCCGCTGGCACCACCTGGTCGCCCGCATTCACCTGACCGTAGTAGGCGAGCGCCTCGACATCGCGCTTGCGCTCCTCGGCGATCTGGCCCAGGTAGAAGCGCAGCGTGTCGGGTTCACGGTAGTTGAGGTCGATGGCGCGCTTCAGCTTGGACTCGGCCGCCTCGAAGTCCTGCATCTGCAGGGACAGGAGACCGATCATCACCGCCACTTCCGGGTTGTTCGGAATCTCCTTCTCGAGCGACTGGAATTCCTTGCGGGCCTCGACCGTCTGACGGCCGGCCGCGAGCAGCCGCGCGTAGTACAGGCGTGCGTCTCGCGCAGCCGGATTTCGCGTCACGAAGCCTTTCAGGTACTCGGTGGCCCGGGCCACCGACCCGCGCTGCAGCAGCTGCGCCTGGAGCAGGGCAGCCTGCTCGAAGTCGGGCTTGATCCGCAGGGCTTCGTTGGCCTCGGATTCGGCCACCGCGTAGTCCTCGATGCCGAAGGCCGCCTGGGCCACCGCGAAGTGGGCCTCGGGCAGCTGCGGGTAGGGCTTGGCGAGGTCCTGCACCAGCTTGAATGCCGCAGGACGGTCGGGATAGCGGCTGAGCAGCGGAGGCAGCTGCAGGAACAGCGACCCCGTTCGCGCGGGGTCTGCCGCGAGCAGGCGCTGCAGCAGCGGCTTGGCGTCGGCGATCTTGTTGTTGCCGAGCAGCGTGGCGATCAGCGTCTGCTTGGCCGGCTGCGAGTCGGGTTCGATGTCGAGCCAGACACTGGCGGACTCCGCCGCGATGTCGCTGTGGCGACCGAACATGGCGATTTCGGTGGCGCGCTTGGCGACGCGGGGGTCCTTCGTGGTCTGGGCGAGTTCGAGATACGCGCGGGCGGCGAGACGGACATTGCCGCGCTGGCCGGCGATCTCGGCCAGCAGAAACTTGTAGAGGAGATCCCGCGTGAGGACGTTGTTGGGGTAACGCGGCGTCTTGTCGGGTTCGCGGGCCGGGGGCTGGGCGGGCCGCACCTCCACGTCGTCCCCGCCTTCGACCTGGGCGAGGATCGTCGCATCGGGGAACCTCGGCCCGGGCGACACCCGATCAACCGAGGACGGCGGCAGGATCCGGTATTTGCCGTGCTGCGCACAGGCAGGCAGCGACAGAGTGAGAGCGATGACGAACAGTTGTATCCGCATGGGTCGGGCAGCTTTGCAATCGTTGATGGTGTGCCGCGACGCCGTTACGGTGGCGCAGGCCGACCTCGCGACGGTGCGGGTCTGACTTACAGACACAGCCGCGACGCCTTAGTTCTTGGAGGTCAAATCCAGTTTAGGTATATTTCGACCCACCCACAAGCCGGACATCCGAGCCGCTCTCCTTCGGCAGGAGAACGCCGGGAGGCCCCTTGCCTGCCCGGAAGCAATACCCGGCCTGCAGGGCCACGCAACCTCACATCCCACTTATCGACACCTTGGAAGCCGGACTGGAGCCGACCTTATCCGCTCGGCATCTCATGCGGAGTTTCGGTACCCGACACGCCGTGCAGGACGTCTCGCTGACGCTGCATCGGGGCGAAGTGCTGGGGCTGCTCGGCCCGAACGGCGCCGGCAAGACCACCACCATGCAGATGATCACCGGCAATCTCGCCCCCACCGCGGGCGAGATTCTCGTGTGCGGGGTCGACCTGCTGGAACGCCCCACCGCCGCCAAGGCCCGGATCGGCTATCTGCCGGAGACCCCGCCGCTCTACCGCGACTTCTCCGTGGATGAATACCTGCAGACCGCCGCGCGCCTGCATCGCGTGCCGCGCGCCGGCATCGCGGTGGCCGCCGAGCGCGCCAAGAAGCGCTGCGGTCTCGTCGACATGGGCTCACGACTCATCGGCACGCTCTCCAAGGGCTACCAGCAGCGGGTGGGCATCGCCCAGGCGATCGTTCACGATCCCGACGTGGTGGTGCTCGACGAGCCTACGGTGGGCCTCGACCCAAACCAGATCCGCGAGATCCGCGCGCTCATCCGCGAACTCGCCGCCGACCACAGCGTGCTGCTGTCCACGCACATCCTCCCGGAAGTGGAATCCGTGTGCGATCGCGTACAGATCCTGAGCCAGGGGCGCGTGGTCTACGCGGACACCATCGCCGCCCTGAAGCAGCATCGTGGCGGCCAGGCGCTCACCGTCGCTCTGCACTCCCCGCCCCCCGTCGCCGAACTGAAGGCGCTGCCCGGCGTGAAGGATGTGACCGAACTCGCGACGAACCGCTTCCGTCTGTTCCATGAGCCGGGTGCCGACCCCACGGACGAACTCGTGCGCCGTTCCGTCGAACGCGGCTGGAAGCTGCGCGAGCTCTCCCCGGTCGAGACCTCGCTGGAGGAAGTGTTCGTGCACCTCACCCAGCGCGAGGATGACGCTCCGTCGCCCGCCGAGGGGGCACCATGATCATCGCGATCGCTCGAAAGGAACTGCGCTCGCTGTTCGGGGCACCGCTCGCGTGGGTCGTGCTGGCCGTGCTCCAGGTGATCTTCGGCTACGTGTTCCTCATCGGGCTCGACCGCTTCCAGGATCTGCAGCCGCAGCTCGCGCAGTACCCGAACCCGCCCGGCGCCACCGAAATCATCGTCACGCCGGTGTTCGGGCTCGCGGCGATCGTGCTGCTGATGGTCGTGCCGCTGCTTTCGATGCGCCTCATCGCGGAAGAGCGCCGCAACCAGACGCTCACGTTCCTGATGTCCGCGCCGGTGAGCATCACGC
>CAZEDA010000047.1:8520-15229 GCA_964510915.1 uncultured Rhodocyclaceae bacterium
GAGCGCCGCAACCAGACGCTCACGTTCCTGATGTCCGCGCCGGTGAGCATCACGCAGATCGTGCTGGGCAAGTTCGCTGGGCTGTTCGTCTTCCTGCTCTTCGCCACGGCGCTGGTGGCAATCATGGGGCTCTCGCTCTACGCCGGCGGCACGATCGACGTCGGGCTGCTGCTCGCGAACGTGATCGGCCTCGCGCTGCTGAACGCCGCGTTTGCCTCCGTCGGGCTCTATCTGTCCTCGCTGACTGCGCAGCCGGTGGTCGCGGCGATCTCGGCGTTCGCGGTGCTGCTGATCCTCTGGATCATCAATCTCGGCACTTCCGATCCGGGCAGCCCGATGCACCTCATCTCGCTCCTGAAGCACTACGAGAGCTTCGCGAAGGGCACGCTGCACACTGGCGACATTGCGTACTTCGTTCTCCTGACCGGTCTGTTCCTCGCGCTCACCGTGCGCCGGCTGGACCGAGACCGGCTGGCCACCTGACATGATCGTCTCGCGCCGCACCCGGTTCACCACCCTCCTGCAGAACGGCCTGTTCGCCGCGCTGCTGGTCGCCGCCGTCGCGATGGTCGCCCAGCTCGCGCAGCAGCACTCCTGGCAATGGGACATCACGCAGAACGCCCGGAACACGCTCAGCGAAGGCAGCCAGCAGACGCTGAATCTGCTCAAGGGGCCGGTGGTGATCACCGCCTACGCCACGGAGCAGGACCCCTCCCTCGGCAACCTCCGCCAGAAGATCGCGGATTTCGTCGAGACATACCGCCGTGCGAAGCCCGACATCCGCGTGGTGTTCATCGACCCGCGCGAGCAGCCGAAAGCCACGGCCGCCGCCAACGTGCGCGTGAACGGCGAGATGGTCATCGAGTACGACGGTCGCAGCGAACACCTCACCAGCCTCGACGAGCAGTCCCTCACCAACCTGCTCGCGCGGCTCGCGCGGCGCACCGAAAGGCTGGTGATGTTCCTCGACGGGCACGGCGAGCGCAAACCCAACGGCATCGCGAATCACGACCTCGGCGAGTTCGGCAAGCGCCTCGTCGCCAAGGGCTTCAAGGTCGATCTGCTGAACCTCGCCGCCGCGCAGGACGTGCCGGCGAACACATCCATGCTCGTCATCGCCAATCCGCAGGTGGATCTCCTCCCGATGGAAGTCGACAAGGTGAAACGCTATGTCGACAAGGGCGGCAACGTGCTCTGGCTCATCGACCAGGAACCGCTTCACGGCCTGCAGCCGCTGGCCGACGCGCTGCGCCTGCAGTTGAGCCCCGGCGTGGTGGTGGACCCTGCCGCCAACGCCCTCAAGGCATCGGCCACGCTGTCGCTGGCCTTCGCGTACGGCAACCACCCCGCCACGCGCAACTTCGCCATCAACACGGCGTTTCCGAGCGCCCGCAAGATCGCCGTGGCGGAGGACGACAAGACCTGGAAGTTCACGCCGCTGGTGGAAGTCGCCCAGAACGGCTGGGTGGAGAACGGCGAACTCGACGGCGATGTCGTGTACGACAAGAACCGCGACGTGAAGGGGCCGGTCACGGTGGCGGCCGCGCTCGAGCGGGAAATCGAAGGCAAGCCGCAGCGTGTGGTCGTGGTGGGCACGGGGCACTTCCTTGCCAACACCTACGCCGGTCTGCTGGGCAACCTCGACCTCGGCATCAACTTCATCAACTGGCTCGCCGGCGACGAGGACCTCATCACGCTGCAGCCCAAGTCCATCGTGGACGGGTCGCTCTCGTTCTCGCGGAGCGCGCTCCTGTTCATTGCGCTGGCGTTCCTGTTCGCCCTGCCCGTCGCGTTCCTGTTCACCGGCGGCATGACGTGGTGGCGTCGCCGCCGCGGATGACCGCGTCACGCCGATGAAGCGCTCCCTGCTGGTCAACGTGGTCCTCGCGCTGCTCGTCCTCGGGCTGGGGCTGTGGATGACGCTGAAGCCCGGCGACAAGGGGCCCGAGGACTTTCCGCTGTCCGCCCAGAAACCCGCAGAGGTCGACCGCATCACCATCCGTCGCGAGGGACTGCCGGAATTCGTGCTGGAGAAGCGCGAAGGCGCGTGGCGGCAATCGGCCCCCTTCGCGGCCCGTGCGGAGTCCTCGCAGACGGGGCGCCTCCTCGACCTGCTTGCCGCGCGCTCGACGCAGAAGCTCCCGGCCACGGACCTCGCGCGGTTCGAACTCGACAAGCCCTTCGCCACGGTCACGCTGGGCAAGGACACCTTCGCCTTCGGCACCGTGAACACGCTGACCAGCGAGCAGTACGTGCTGAGCGGCGACGCGGTGTATCTCGTGTCGCCGGTGTTCGGCTACGGACTGCCGACGCGGGAGGACAGCCTCGCTTCCCATCGCCTTCTCGGCGACGACGAAGTGCCGGTGGGAGTGGAGGC
Organism: uncultured Rhodocyclaceae bacterium; assembly: GCA_964510915.1. Lineage (GTDB taxonomy): Bacteria > Pseudomonadota > Gammaproteobacteria > Burkholderiales. Next base: position 10,898 of record CAZEDA010000047.1, read on the forward strand.
ACCGGGCGTCACGCTCGCGCAGAAGGACGGCAAGCTCACCCTGACCCGCGCCGATGGTGCCAATGCCGAGGCCCCGTCGCAGGACGACCTGTCGCGCTGGCTCGAAGGCTGGCGCTACGCTTCGGCACTTACCACGCAGATTGCAAAGGAAGCCCCGTCGGGCGAACCGCTGCGAGTCATGCTGAAGGGCGATCGCAAGATCGAATTCGTCATCGTGGCGCGCTCGCCCGATGTGAAGCTCTTCCGGCGTGACGAGAACATGCTGTTCACGCTCTCGCAGGAACAGGGCTCGCAGCTGCTCGCCCTGCCCGGTCGCCGTCCCTGATCTGCGAGGGGCTCGCGTGCCGGAACTGCCCGAGGTCGAAACCACCCGCCGCTCCCTCGAGTCCCGCCTGGTCGGGCATCACGTAGTCTCGGCTGTCGTGCGCGACCGGCGACTGCGCTGGCCGGTGCCCGATCATCTCGAACACACGCTCACCGGCGCCGCCATCGTCGCGCTGCGCCGGCGTGCGAAGTACCTCCTGATCGACACCGATCGCGGTTCGCTGCTCGTGCATCTGGGCATGTCGGGATCGCTCACGGTCGTCCCGGGCACGCGCGCGCCGGTGAAGCACGACCATGTGGACATCGCTCTGGACTCGGGCGAGACGCTGCGGTTTCACGACCCGCGCCGGTTCGGCAGCATGCATTGGCTGGAGGCGCACGAGGCATCGCATCCGCTGCTCGCGGAACTCGCCCCCGAGCCCTTCGACGACGTGTTCGACGGGGCGTACCTGTACCGCGTGACGCGCGGCCGCTCGGCAGCCATCAAGCAGGTGATCATGAACGGCACGCTGGTCACGGGGGTCGGCAACATCTACGCGTCCGAAGCGCTGCATCGCGCCGCGATCAACCCGAGAACGCGAGCCGGCAGACTCTCACGCGTGCGCTGTGACCGGCTGGCCGTTGCGATCCGCGAGACGCTGGGCCGCGCCATCGAACTGGGCGGCAGCAGTCTGCGTGACTACGTGGACGGCCACGGCAACCCGGGCGAGTTCCAGTCGGAGTCGGCGGTCTACGGCCGGGAAGGGCTCGCCTGCAATCGCTGCGGCGAAACGATCCGGCTGATCCGCCAGGGCGCTCGCGCCACCTACTACTGCGCGGGCTGTCAGCGGTAGGGATCGTTCGTCTGTCAGGTACGGAACCGGCCGACCGTCCGGGCGAGTTCGTCGGCCTGCGTGCCCAGCACCGAGACGGCCGACGCGGTTTCCATCACCTCGGACTCGTTCTGCCGGACCGAACTGCCGATGCGTTCCACCTGCGCGAGGATGTCGCTGCCGGCGGCGGCCTGCTGAGATGTGTTCGCAGCGATGCGCTCCATGCGCGACAGCACGTCGTTCAGCACGCTGCGGATGCTCTCTGCACCCCGGGCGCCTTCCTTCGAGCGCACCTCGCCTTCCGTCACTTCCGCCAGCACCTGGTCCATCACGCTCACGGTCTGCTCGGCTTCCTTCTGAATTGCCAGGATGATGCCGCCGATCTCTCCGGTCGCCGACGTCGTCCGTTCGGCGAGCTTGCGCACCTCGTCCGCAACGACAGCGAAACCGCGACCCTGTTCGCCGGCGCGTGCCGCCTCGATGGCGGCATTGAGGGCGAGAAGATTGGTCTGGTCGGCGACATCCTTGATGAGGCGGATCACGTCGCCGATGCGCGACGAGCGCTCGTCGAGACTGCGCAGTGACTCCGACAGGCTGGTGATCGCACGGTGCACGCGCTCGATGCCCTGGGCGCTCTGCAGCATCAGTTCCGCGGCCTCGCGTGCGCTGCGCTCGGCGATCTGCGCGCTGCTGCTGGCCTCGCCCGCATCCTCGGCCACCCGGTGGATGCTGGACACGATCTCGCTCACCGCGCCTGCTGCCGAGGCGGAGGCCTGGGCCTGATCCTGAGAGGCTGCGGAGACCTGCTGCGCCGAGCGACCCAGCCGACGCGAGGCATCCGACACTTCTCCGCTCTGCGACTTCACCTGCGCCACGAGCCCGCGCAACGTGCCGAGGAACCGATTGAAGCTCGCCGCGATTTCGGCGATCTCGTCCTTGCCGCGGACATCGAGCTGGCTCGTGAGGTCGCCCTCGCCGCTGGCGAGTTCCGTCATCTTGTCGCGCAACCGCGCGATGGGGCTCAGCAGCTTCGTCATGCCGATGAACACGATGGCACCGAGCATCAGCAGGCCCACCATGAACACGACGGCCACCATCAGCACCACGCCCGTCGCGCCCTTGAGGGCCGCCGCCATGGGGAAGGACACCACCAGCGTCCAGGGCTTCTGCATGGACGGGGACTGGATCGCCTTTGCGGTGTGGAGCCAGCCGTCGGCGTCTTCCCAGCGATGGGAACCGCCGCTGGCCACCGCCTTGAGGGCCGCCTCCGGAAGTCCTTCCTTCGAGGCTTTGCCAAGGCGCGCCGGGTCGCTGCTGACCGCATAGTTGCCGCCAGCCGCGATCACCTCCACATGGCCATCACCGTAGGGACGCACCTTGCTCAGCTGCTCGTTGAGATCACTCAGCAGGTAGTCGACGCCGGTGATGCCCTGAAATTTGCCTTCCACGATCACGGGGACCACGAAGGAAACGATCTGCAGTTCCTTCCCGGCCACGGTGTAGGGATAAGGGTCGATCAGTGCGCTCTTCCCCGAGGCGAGCGGCACCTGGTAGTAGTCACCGGTGCCCACCTTGTCATAGTCGCGATTCGCCTCGCAGATGATCTTGCCTTCGGAGCGCACCCAGTAGGGCACGTACCTTCCCGTCGCGTCGTGGCAGGCCGCGCCGCGAAACTCGGCATCCCGGCCGTCGAAGGCATTGGGCTCCCACAGCGTGTACGTACCGAGCCAGCCGGGATGATGTTCCACCGACCGGAGCAGAAAGGCATCGAACGCGGCACGGTCTCCGCGCTGACCCCGAGCCTTCTGACTCTCGGCCAGATCGGACATGGCGCGCGCGGACGCAAACACCATCTCGAACTCCCTCTCGACGCGAGTCGAGATACCGGCCGCCAGCGTGTCGGCGGTGAGGTATGCCTCGTCCGCCAGGCTTTCCCGCACTTTCCACGCGACGATGCCGCAGGTGGCAACCGAAATCGCGAACGCCGCGGCGAGGACGAAGGTGACCATCCGGCCACGCAGGGAAGAAAGCAGAACCATGGAAAGTCGACCGGGTTATCCAATTGCAAATGCTAACGGCTTGGACAAACCGGAGCTTTAGGTTGGACAACAAGTCTTGTGGTGCCGGCTCCGGGCCGGTGCGGCGCGCGCGCCGCTTCGGGTCAGGACGCGGCGTGGTGGCTCGTCTCGAAGGACAGGTCGTCCAGGAAGTCCTCGTCGTCGAGCCGTGGCTGCTGACGCTGTTGCCACACCTCTGCACGCCGCAGTGCTGCTGCCTTGATGGTCTCGGCCAGCACATCGCGGGTGATGGGCTTGGTGAGGAAGTCGTCCATGCCCGCCTCGATGCACAGCTCACGATCCCCCTTCATCGCATTGGCAGTGAGCGCCACGACGAAGGTATGGGTACGCTCCCAGGGCATGGCGTCGGCACGGGTCTCCCGGCGGCGGATCTCGCGCGTCGCCTCGTAACCGTCGACGTTGGGCATCTGGCAGTCCATCAGCACGAGGTCGTAAGCCGATTCCGCCAGTCGCGCGAGAGCCTCGGCGCCGTCGGCGGACACCTCCACTTCGCAGCCGAGCTTGCGCAGCATGGCAACGGCGATCTTCTGGTTGACCGGATTGTCCTCGGCGAGGAGGACCCGCAGACCGCTGCCGGGCGTCTCCGCATCGATGGGAACGAGAGTCGCGTCCGGCCCTCGCGATTCCGTCCGGTCCGCCATGGCGAGTTGCAGACACTGGAGCAGCTGGGTGATGCGAACCGGCTTGATGACATAGCCATCCATCCGCCGCAGACGCGGGGCTTCGACCGCCGCCTGCCCGACGCTCATGAGCCAGACGAGGCGCGGCTGCATGGCAAAGGGCAGCTCGTCGAACTGGTCCACGAACTGCCCGGTGACCTCGCTCTGCTCAGGCAGACTGGCCAGCACGACGTCGAACGCGCGTCCGGCTTCACCTGCCGCGCGGATCGCCGCGAGTGCGAGGTCCGGCGTGGGTTCCGAGTCCACTTCCGCGCCAAGGAGCCGCAGGTGCTGCACCAGGGCTTCACGGGTCGCCTCGCGGTTCTCCACCACGAGCAGTCGGCGACCGGCGGCGATCGACAGGTCGCCCTTCTGCAGCAGAGTCGGGGCCGCCGGAAGCGTTGCCGTGAACCAGAAACGCGACCCTTCACCGAGGCGACTTTCGACGCCAACGCGCCC
>CAZEDA010000048.1:0-15141 GCA_964510915.1 uncultured Rhodocyclaceae bacterium
CCCATGAACGCGCCGCCGTTCGGGCCGAGGATCTGTCCGTAGAAGAAGCTGGCGGCATCGCTCGCGAGGAATACCGCGGCGGCGGCGACCTCCTCCGGGCGGCCGACGCGAGCTGCGGGGATGGCGCGCTCCGTCTCGAGCACGTCCGGGCTCATGTTGTCGAGAGAGAGCATCGGCGTATCGATCGGACCCGGCGCGATGCCGTTCACGCGAATGGCCGGTGCGAATTCGCGGGCGAGGGATCGTGTGAGGCCGATGACCCCTGCCTTGGCGGCGCAGTAGGGCGCGTATCGCGCACGGCCCAGGAACCCGAGTTCGGACGCGACGTTGATCACACTTCCCCGACCCCGCGGCGCCATGCGTCCGAGTACGGCGCGGCAACAATTGAAGACACCCTTGAGATCCACGCCCACCACGAAATCCCAGTCCTCGTCGGTGGTCTCGATGAACGCCTTTTCCTGGATGACGCCCGCGCAATGGACGGCGACATCGAGCGGTCCTAGAGCAGACTCCGCGGCTTGCACCATGTGTTCGACTTGCTTCGTGCTGGTGACATCGGCGTCGAAAGCCATTGCGAGGCCGCCGGCATCGACGATGAGTCCGGTGACTTCACACGCGAGGTCGTCCTGCAGATGGTGAGCCACCGCAACGCGAGCCCCCGCGGCCGCGAGAGCGAGCGCGGTGGCGCGCCCAATCCCCGTGGCGGCACCTGTCACGAGCGCGACACGGCCTTCTAGCGTGCGCGGGAGGCTGGCCATCAGTGCATCAGCTCGCCGTTGCTCACGACGATCGACTGCCCGGTGATCGCGCGGGCTCCCTGCGAAGCGAGGAAGAGGTACACGTCGGCAATATCCGCGGGTTCCAGCAGGGTCGGCAACGGCTGCGCGGAAACGATCTCGGCAAGCATCACGTCCTCCGACACGCCACGCTCCCTGGCCATGGCGCCGAGGGAGCGCATCGCGGCTTCGGTCCGCACCCAGCCCGGGCACACGGCATTGACACGAATCCGGCGCGGCGCGAGTTCCCAGGCGAGAGATCTCGTGAGCCCGATCACGGCGTGCTTGGTGGAAATGTAGGCGGAGAAGCCACCGACCGCGGAGTGTCCCCACATGGACGCCTGATTCACGATCGACGCGCCGTCGGGGATAAGCGGGAGCAAGGCGCGCGTCACCCGCACCATCGACAGCAGATTGTTGTCGACCAGCCATTGCCAGCGGGCCATGGCCTCGGGCGACGGATCGTCGATCGGCGTGGGGTACTCGGTGCCGGCATTGTTGACGAGGACCGGGACGGAACCGAGCACTGCCGCGAGATCCGCAGCGAGTTCGCGGACGTCGGCTTCATCGTTGAGGTCGGCAGTGAACGCATGCACCTCGGAGAATTCGCGCAGAGAAGTCGCCGCAGCCTGGATCCGCTCCGAATCACGATCGACGATGGCGAGATGGGCGCCCTGCCGGGCGAAGGCGGTCGCGATGCCGAGCCCGATGCCGGTCGCCGCGCCGGTGACCACGACCGGAACATCGCGCATGCCGTAGTCGAGAAGGGCGGAGGGCATCGCCCCTCTCAGGTTTTTTGCCACTTGCGATACCTACACGGCCGTGAGGAACGACACCCCGACCGCACCCAGGAACCGATCGGCCTTGCCGGGGCCCGTGCCGACTTCGCCGTAGTCGTCCGACGTGATGCGCTTCAGCCGGTCCCGGTGGTAGCCGCGCAGCAGGTCCCACATCGGGATGACCTGGTTGTACTCGCCGGGGAACAGGTCCGCATGCAGCTTCGGCAGATCGTGCCAGGGCACGATGGGCCGCTCGTGATGTGCGTTGTGGTAGGAGAAGTTGAGCAGCAGCAGATTCAGCCAGGGATGCGCCACCGACACGAGGTTCGAGTAGGTGTTCAGCTGCTCGTAGTCGCGGTCGCGCACCTTGTCCGCCGGAATGGAGCCGCCTTCCAGCACGGCGAAGGCATCGTAGGTGTGCTGATAGGCATCCGCGAAGCGCAGAGCGTGCAGCATGATCATGTAGGAGACCAGATACAGCACCAGCGCCTTCACGCTGACCCAGGCGAGTGCTGCGAACAGCGCGATGCGGACGAGCGTCACCAAGAGGAGCCGGGGACGTTCAGCGCGCCGCTCGCTCTTGAGGAACGGCAGCACCATCACGTAGCCGTGCATGATGAACTCGACGGCCGGCACGTACGCCCACTCGAGCGCGAGCACAAGGCGCGGCACCCATTTCGGGGCTCGCTCAAGCAGCTGCTTGTAGTCGAGCGTGACGACGTCGGCGCGGTCCAGGTGATGACGCATGTGCTTGCGCCGCAGCGCGGAGAACGTGGCGTAGCAGCTGCCCGTGATCCACGTCATCAGCACGCCCCAGCGATTGTTGGCCTCGGCGCTGCGGAAGATGGCCTGGTGTGCGAACTCGTGGATGAAGTACGCAGCGAAGATCAGCGTGTGGCCGGTCAGCAGAACGCCCAGCGTATTCCACGCCCAGCCATCGACGGTGAGCAGCCACACGCCGGCGGCGTAGCCGCCCAGCGTGTAGGAAAGCGCGAGGATGTTCGGCAATGCGCCGCCAGGGGAGCGGAACACTTTCATGCAGATCTCCGATGCGACCGAGGCTGTCGTGCCGTCGCGGTTACTTGAGGCCCATCGAGCGCGCGATGGAGTCGTCGAACGTGTCTTCGGTCTTGGGGATTGTCTTGATCTCGCCCTTGGCCTTGAGGATCTTCGAGATCACCGCGCCGCTCGTGAACAGCGAGACGGTGTCGGTGCTCTTGGTGAACACCTTGGCGAACTCCGGGAACGTCGGATTGAAGACGCCGCCCATCTGTTCCAGGACTTCCTTGTCGCTGATGCCCATCACCTTGCCGATGATCTTCGCCGCTTCGGCAGGGTTCTTCTTCATGTAGTCCAGACCGTCGATGTAGCCCTGGATCAGCGCCTTCACCAGCGCGGGATTCTTCTTGATGACCTCGCTCTTGAACACCAGCACGTCGGTGATGAGGCCAGGAGCATCCTTGGAGGAGTAGATCACGTGGAATTTGTTCCCGCCGTCCATCGCGACGACTTCGGAGACGCTCGGCTCGTACGTGACGCCGATCTTCACGCCGCCGGAGGCCATGGCAGCGGGCACGCCTTCGGGCGGCATGTTGACCGGCTTCACGTCCTTCTCGGACAGCTTGTTCGTCTGCAGCGCGTACGACAGCAGGAAGTCCGACGGGGACAGCGGATTGAACGCGATCTTCTGGCCCTTGAACTGGGCGATCGACGTGATGTCCTTGGTGGCCACGATCGCGTCACCACCGTTCGAGTAGTCGATGGGCATCACGACCTTCATCGTCGAGCCCTTGGCCACGGAGCTGATCACCTGGTCGTAGGTGATCATGCCGCCGTCCACCGATCCGCCCGTCACGGCCGGCGGAATCAGGGCGGGGTCGTTGAACACCTGCATGGTGACCTTCACGCCGGACTTCTTGAAGAGGTCGAGCTGGTCGGCGACGTAGAAGGGGCCGTACCCGATCCAGATCACCGTGCCGATCTTTGCGGCAGTGGCGGCCTGGGCGGCGAAGGAAGCGGCGAGGGCACCGAAGGCGGCGATGACGCCGACACCACGCTTGAGGCTGGACCGAAGCACTGACATGTGAAGACTCCCTGGCGGAGGTGAAAAGCATGAAAGAGCAGTCTCGCTCTCCCGGGCTTTTATCCCTCCGTGGAGCCTCCGCGCTACCGAGGCCGGGCCGCTCTCGGACCAGACACGCTCGCCTGCGAGCGCCGGAACCCTAGCTTCCCTGGACGAAGTCCCGCGTCTGGTCGCGAGACTGCTCACCGTCTGAAAGGCTCTTGTGCAATCCCGATGCCATACCCTTGCATCGCGCCGTGTTCGCTTATCGTTCTCATGGAAACAGAGACTTGCGGGATGCTCCGTCTCGGTCCCGGTCTGCGATGTTCCCGCCGCGCGCATCGCTTCGGTGCGCCTATGGCGACGCGTGCGCGATAGATGTGCGGCCTCGGACCTGCTTCATTCCGCACCGTATTGGACCATCGAAAGATCGAGCCGCACCGATTCGGAGCGCAATTCTGGCCACAAACCGGCAGGAGACCGTGAGGGACGGGGAATCCTCAAGCAAATCAACGATGGCATACGCATTGCGAAGAGAGGTTCCGAGAGGAGCGATCTGCCAACACTCGCTCTTGTCGTTGTCGGCTAGGGTTCCGGGCGGGTGACCGCTGACTGGTCCGAGAGCCGACGGTCCCGTGCAGATGGGCGGGGCTCCACGGAGGGATAAAAGCCCGGGAGGCCGAGTGGTACTGGTGCCCTCTCGCGTCTCGAATCCTGAAGGGAGTAGCTCATGCATACCGCCAGTCCCCTGCGTCGCGTCTTAGCGGCGACTCTTCTCGCCGCCACCACGTGCCTTGCCGCTTTGCCCGCCACCGTGCGTGCGGAGATCAAGGTCGGCTACAGCGACTGGCCCGGCTGGGTCGCGTGGGCCATTGCCGAGCAGAAGGGCTTCTTCAAGAAGCACGGCGCCGACGTCAAGCTCGTCTGGTTCCCCAACTACAGTGATTCGATCTCGGCGCTCTCGGCCGGCCAGGTGGACGCCAACTGCCAGACGTGGTCCGACACCATGGCGCCGCTCGCCAAGGGCATTCCGCTGAAGGTCGTGCTGGTCAACGACAACTCGGCCGGCAACGATGCCCTGATGACCGGGCCCAAGATCAAGAGCTTCAAGGATCTGAAGGGCAAGTCGGTGGCGCTGGAAGAGTTCAGCGTGTCGCACTTCCTGCTCGCCACGGCGCTCAACCGCAACAAGATGACCGGCAAGGACGTGAAGATCCTCAACATGTCCGCCGGTGATGCCGCCGCCGCCTTCATCAGCGGCCGGGTGGATGCCGCCGTCGTGTGGAATCCCTGGGTCAACAAGATCGAGCTCTCCGGCAAGGGCAAGCCGCTGTTCTCGTCCAAGGAGATTCCGGGCCTCGTGCCCGATCTGCTCGTGGCGCAGGAGAAGTCCCTGGCCGCGCACCGCAAGGACTTCATCGGCATGGTGAAGGCCTGGTACGACGTGGAGAAGCTGCTGCGCGAGCAGCCCGACGAGGCCGTGAAGATCATGTCCAAGATCGTCGGCCTCACGCCCGAGGAGTACAAGGTGTTCCTGCCCGGTACCCGCTTCTTCGGCCAGAAGGAGAACCTGGAGGCGTTCGGTACCGATGCGTCGAGCACCAAGACGCTGATGGGCGCGGCGCCGACCATCGTCAAGTTCCTCGAAGACAACAAGCTGATCGAAGGCAAGGCCGAGTTCGCCAAGGCACTGGACCCGAGCCTCGTCCGGGAAGTCGCGGGCAAGTGAGCGGCAGGGAGCCAGCATGACGACAGTCACCGCACGTCCGAGCCTGTGGTCGATCCGCGGGCCCATGACGCAGCGCCGCTACTGGATGTTCGCGGCGGTGGGTCTCATCACGCCGATGCTGCTGTGGTGGGGCATCGCCAACTCCGGCTGGGTCGAGAAGGTGTTCATGCCGGCGCCGGGTTCGGTGTGGGCCCGCACGCTCCTCTGGCTGGAGGAAGACAATCTCCTCGGTGACATGGCGATCAGCATCTATCGCGTGACGGCGGGCTGGGGCCTGTCTGCCGTCATCGCGATGCCGATCGGCCTGATGATCGGCACCTTCCGTCCGGTTCAGGCGCTGCTGGAACCGCTCACCGATTTCATCCGCTACATGCCCGCGGTGGCGTTCATTCCACTGGTGATGTTGTGGGTGGGGATCGACGAGGGTTCCAAGATCGCGATCATCTTCATCGGCACGTTCTTCCAGATGGTGCTGATGGTGGCCGAGGACGTTCGCCGGGTGCCGCTCGCACAGATCGAAGCTGCGCAGACCCTCGGCGCGACCCGCACGGAAGTGATCCAGCTCGTGCTGCTGCCGTCGGCCAAGCCCGCGCTGCTCGACACGATGCGCGTCACCATGGGCTGGGCGTGGACCTACCTGGTGGTGGCGGAACTGGTGGCTGCGAACTCCGGCCTCGGCTACGCGATTCTGAAGGCGCAGCGTTTCCTCCAGACCGACAAGATCTTCGCCGGCATCATCCTCATCGGGCTCATCGGTCTCGTCATCGATCAGCTCTTCCGACTCGCCCACCGCAAGGCCTTCCCATGGATGCATCTAAAGTCGTGAGCATGGTGCCGAGGATCCGCATCCGCGGACTCGGCAAGATCTTCGAGGGCACGCAGCAGGTGGTGGCGCTGCAGAACGTGGATCTCGACGTCCAGGAGAACGAGTTCGTGACGCTCGTGGGCGCGTCGGGCTGCGGCAAGTCGACGCTGCTTCGGATCATCGGCGGCCTCGAGTACCACACGAGCGGCGACATCCAGGCAGGGGGGCGCCCGGTCACCGCGCCGGGCGCAGACCGCGCGATGGTGTTCCAGCACTACAGCCTCTATCCGTGGCTGAACGTGATGGACAACATCCGGTTCTCCCGCCGGCTGCGCGTCAATCGCGAGGACCTCACCTCGGCCGATGTGGAGCGGGCTTCCGGTCGCGCCGATGCGCTCCTCAACCTGATGGGGCTGTCGAACATGGCGGGGGCCTTCCCCAGCCAGCTCTCCGGCGGCATGCAGCAGCGCGTGGCGATCGCCCGGGCGCTGATGCCCAAGCCGGAGATCCTGCTGATGGACGAGCCCTTCGGCGCCCTGGATGCACAGACGCGCGAGGTGATGCACGACCTCATCCTGCACGTCTTCAACCTGGAGAAGGCCACCATCGTGTTCGTGACCCACGACGTGGAAGAGGCCATCTATCTCGGCCAGCGCGTCGTGCTGCTCGCGCCGCGACCCGGCCGGATCGACACGATCTACAAGGTGCCCTTCGGCGCGGATCGCCAGCAGGACCTGAAGCACACCCGGGAGTTCCTCGACATGAAGCGCGAGATCCTCGACCGCATCCGCGAGACCTCGGGCATGAAGACCGACACCAATCTGCTCGACAAGATGTCGGCAACCTGATCACAGGAGCTTTCCCATGACCACGCAGTCCCCGGCCCCCATCGCGGAGCTGAAGACCCGTCTTGCCCAGCAGGGCGTGAAGTACGCCCTGGCGAGCTTCGTCGACATCCACGGTGTCTCCAAGACCAAGGTGGTGCCGCTCGGCCATCTGGACCAGATGATGCGCGGCTCGGAACTGTTCACCGGCGCCGCGCTCGATGGCGTGCCGCAGGCCGTCAGCGACGAGGAGGTTGCGGCGCACCCGGACCCGAACTCCTGCACTGTCCTGCCTTGGAACAGCGAGATCGCCTGGTTCGCCTCCGACCTGTGGAACGCCGGCAAGCCGTTCGAGGCGTGCTCACGCGGCATCCTCAAGCGCCAGCTCGAACAGTGCGCGGCGATGGGCTACCGGTTCAACATGGGCATCGAGACCGAGTTCTTCGTGCTGAAGGAAGGCCCGGACGGCAAGCCGGTGCCCGTGGGCGAACGCGACACGCTCGACAAGCCCTGCTATGACCTGCGCGGGTTCCTCGACCACTACGGCTTCCTCGACGAACTGGTCGAGGCCATGAACAAGCTCGGGTGGGACGTCTACTCGTTTGACCACGAAGACGCCAACGGGCAGTTCGAGACTGACTTCATGTACGCCGACGCGCTGACCATGGCGGACCGCTACACGTTCTTCCGGATGATGGTGGGCGAGATGGCACACCGGCGCGGCTGGTTCGCCACCTTCATGCCGAAGCCCTTTCGCAACCGCACCGGCTCGGGCGCCCACTACAACATGTCGCTCGCCACGCCGGACGGCAGCCGCAACCTGTTCGAGGATCCGAACGACCCGCGCGGCTGCGGCCTGTCGAAGCTGGGCTACCAGTTCATCGCGGGCATCCTGCGGCACGCGCACGCCATCTGTGCGGTCATCGCCCCCACGGTCAACAGCTACAAGCGTCTGGTGAAGCAGGGCAGCATGTCGGGCTTCACCTGGGCGCCGGTGTTCGTCTGCTACGGCAACAACAACCGGACGAACATGCTGCGCATTCCGCTGGGTGGCGGGCGCGTGGAATGCCGCGCCGCGGACATCTCGTCCAATCTCTACCTCGGGGCGGCCATGTGCCTCGCGGCGGGCCTCGAAGGCATCCGCGAGAACCTCGACCCCGGCGAGCCCAACATCGAGAACATGTATCTCAAGTCGGACGACGAACTGCGGGCCCGTGGCATCACCTGGCTGCCGCGCACGCTCGACGAGGCGATCGACGCCTTCGCGGCGGACCCGCTGTCCCGCGCCGTCATGGGCGACAAGATGTTCGAGACCTATGTGGACTTCAAGCGCCGCGAATGGGTCGACTACCACACCGAAGTCTCGGAGTGGGAACTGCGCCGGTACATGAAGCTGTGGTGAGCACGAGCTGCAGGCACGACTGCGAAAAGAGGAGCGGAGGAACATGACGACAACGACTGCAGCACCTCCCGGCGAGGTGCTCTGGGAAGAGACGATCCCCGGCGGGTGCCATTGGTCCGGGGTGGTGAGGCGCGGTGTCGCGCTTCGGCTCACGGACGTGGAAGGCGGCACGAACGGAGCGATGCTGCTCTACAACCACGAGGAGCGCTTCGAGCGGTACAACATGCCGGACACGCTCAAGGGGCAGCACATCGCGTCGCTGCGCAAGGGTGCCGTGCTCGTCACGGACATGGGGCGGGTCATCGCTTCCCTCATCGAGGACACCTGCGGATGGCACGACACCGTGTGCGGCGTGATGGATGACGCCGCGCTCGACGAGCGCTTCGGAGCCCGTTCGTACGCGACCCACCGCAACGACATGACCCGCAGCGGCAAGGAAGGGTTTCTGAAGGAGCTCACGCGTCTGGGGCTCGGCCGGCGCGATCTGCACGCCAACGTCAACTGGTTCTCCAAGGTGCGCACCGACGAAGCCGGCGCGCTGCACTTCGATACCGCCCATCGCGCGCCCGGGCAGTTCGTCGACCTGCGCTTCGACATGCACGCGCTGGTGGTGATCTCGACCTGTCCGCATCCGCTGGATTCGGCCACGGTGTGGGCGCCCAAGCCCATGAAGATCACGGCGTGGCGTTGCGGGCTCGCGCCGGCCGATGACCTCTGCCGCCGGTTCCGCCCGGAGAACGGGCGGGCGTTCACCAATACCGAGCGCTACTTCGCCCAGTAGCGCGTGTGCCGACGCACGGAGAACCCCATGCTCACGGAAAGCCAGCTCGACCCGACCCGCGCCACCACGGACGAAATCGTCCCGGCCGGCGCGCCCTGGATGAAGACGATCCGCCAGGGGCAGGTGTTTCGCATCCTCGACCTCGAAGGCAATCAGGCCGTGGACACGCTCTTCTACAACGCGCACGACGTGGAGGAGCGCTACAGCGCCGTCGACACCATCCAGCGCAACCGCAACCTGTACCTGACCGTCGGGACGAAGCTCTACTCGACCGAAGGCAAGGTGATGCTCACCATCGTCGCAGACACCTGCGGCCGTCACGACACGCTGGGCGGCGCCTGCGCGCAGGAGAGCAACACGGTGCGCTACTCGCTCGACAAGCGCTACATGCACGCCTGCCGGGACAACTTCATGTCCGCCATCGCCCATGACCACAGCCATGGCCTGTCGAAGCGTGACATCACCCACAACATCAACTTCTTCATGAACGTGCCGGTCACGCCGGAAGGCGGTCTCACCTTCGAGGACGGCATCTCGGCGCCGGGCAAGTACGTGGAGATGCGGGCGGAGATGGATGTGCTCATCCTCGTCTCCAACTGCCCGCAGCTCAACAACCCCTGCAATGCCTACAACCCCACGCCGGTACGCATGCTGGTGTGGGACCCGAGCTGAGGGACACAGATCCGCCATGGCTCGCTTCACGAAGGTTCTCATTGCCAACCGCGGCGCCATCGCGTGCCGCGTGATCCGCACGCTGCGCGCCATGGGCATCGGCTCCGTGGCCGTCTACTCCGAGGCGGACCGCGCATCGCTCCATGTGGAGATGGCGGACGAGGCTGTGTGCATCGGCCCAGCGCCCGCCGCCGAAAGCTATCTGCGCGTCGACCGGATTCTCGAAGCCGCGAAGGCCACCGGGGCACAGGCCATCCATCCCGGCTACGGCTTCCTGTCCGAGAACGCGGACTTCGCTCAGGCCTGCGCAGACGCGGGCATCGTATTCATCGGACCGCAGCCGCCGCACATGCGCGCCTTCGGGCTCAAGCACACGGCGCGCGACCTCGCGCAGTCCAACGCGGTACCTCTGCTGCCCGGCTCGGGGCTGCTGCCTGACCTCGCCACGGCGCACACCGAGGCAGCGCGCATCGGCTACCCCGTGATGCTCAAGAGCACCGGCGGCGGTGGCGGCATCGGCATGCGGCTCGTCTGGAACGCGGAAGAACTCGCCTCGGCCTTCGAGGCCGTGGGAAGGCTCGCCAAGGCGAACTTCAAGGATGCCGGGATGTTCCTCGAGAAGTTCGTCGCGAATGCGCGGCACATCGAGGTGCAGATCTTCGGCGACGGCAAGGGAACGGTGGTGGCGCTCGGAGAGAGGGACTGCTCCGTCCAGCGCCGCAATCAGAAGGTGATCGAGGAAACGCCCGCTCCAGGCCTCGCCGTGAAGACGCGTGCGCAGTTGCTAGATACCGCTGTGCGGCTCGGACAGGCCGTGGGGTACTCGTCGGCCGGTACGGTCGAATACGTGCTCGATGCCGATACCGGCGCCTTCTACTTCCTCGAAGTGAACACGCGGCTGCAGGTGGAGCACGGCGTCACGGAAGAGGTGACGGGCGTCGACCTGGTGGAGTGGATGGTGAGCCAGGCGGCGGGCGATCTCGATCTGTCGGCGTACCGGGCGGCGCCGAAGGGCGCTTCGATCCAGGTGCGGCTCTACGCCGAGGACCCCGCGCGGGACTTCCAGCCGGCGAGCGGCGTGCTGACCGCAGCGGATTTCCCCGGAGCCGCGAGAGTGGAGACGTGGGTACGGCGCGGTGTCGAGGTGCCGCCCTACTACGATCCGATGATCGCCAAGATCATCGTGAAGGCAAAGGATCGGCGGACCGCCATCCTCAGGATGCAGGAAGCCCTCGGGGATACCCGCGTCGGCGGCATCGAGACCAATCTCGCCTATCTGCGCTGCATCCTCGCGGACGACGTGTTCCGGGGCGGCAGGCAGACGACACGCTATCTCTCGCGTCTCGCGTATCGCCCCGACACGGTGGAAGTGCTGGCGCCCGGCGTGCAGACGACCGTGCAGGACTGGCCCGGTCGCACCGGCTACTGGGCGATCGGCGTGCCGCCCTCCGGGCCCATGGATGCTCTCGCGCTGCGCCTCGCCAATCGCGTGCTGGGCAACGATGCCGGGGCCGCTGCGCTGGAATGCACCGCGACCGGTCCCACGCTCAAATTCCACTGCGATACGGTCATCGCGATCTGCGGTGCGCCGATGCCCGCGCGGCTCGACGGCAAGGACATCGCGCTGTGGCGGTCGCATCGGGTGAGTGCAGGGAGCGTTCTGGAACTCGGCGCAGCCCGGGGTCCGGGTCTTCGTACCTACATCGCGGTGGCTGGTGGCTTCGAGGTGCCCACATATCTGGGCTCCCGATCGACATTCACGCTGGGGCAGTTCGGCGGTCATGCCGGCCGGACCCTTAGAGTCGGCGACGTGCTGCCGCTGTCGGCGGAACGCGCCGCACCCCGTGCCCAGGCGGTGCCGGACGAGTTGATTCCGAAGTACACCGACCGCTGGGAGATCGGGGTGCTTTACGGTCCCCACGGGGCGCCCGACTTCTTCACGCCGTCGGACATCGACACCTTCTTCGGCACCGACTGGGAAGTGCACTACAACTCGAGTCGCACGGGCGTGCGCCTGATCGGCCCCAAGCCCGAATGGGCGCGTACCGATGGCGGCGAGGCGGGGCTGCATCCCTCCAACATTCACGACAACGCTTACGCCATCGGTGCCATCGACTTCACCGGCGACATGCCCGTGATTCTCGGGCCGGACGGCCCCAGCCTCGGCGGGTTCGTGTGTCCGGCCGTGATTGCCGACACCGAACTGTGGAAGGTCGGGCAACTCCGACCGGGTGATCGAGTCCGGTTCGTGAGAGTGGATGCCGCATGGGCCGAAGCCCAGCAGGCTCTCGCGGAGAAGGCGATCACCTCTCTCGCGGTGCCTGCGCTCCCGAAGCGTGCTTCTCCGAAGGCTGCGCCGGACACGGCGCCGATTCTTCACAGCATCGCGGCCGGGACGACGCGACCGCGCGTGACCTACCGGCAGGCCGGCGACAAGTGGCTTCTCGTCGAGTACGGCGAACTGGAACTGGATCTGAATCTGCGGTTCCGTGCGCACGCGCTGATGCAGTGGCTGGAGCGCGAGGCGATTCCGGGCATTGTCGATCTCACGCCCGGCATCCGATCCCTGCAGGTCCATTTCGACAATCGCCGATTGCCGGTGAAGCGTCTGCTCGATCTGCTCGCCCGGGCGGAGTGCGAACTGCCCGCCGTCGAGGACATGGTGGTGCCCACGCGCGTGGTCCATCTGCCCCTGTCTTGGGACGACCCCGCCACGCGGCTCGCCATCGACAAGTACATGCAGTCGGTGCGGCCCGACGCGCCGTGGTGTCCGAGCAACATCGAGTTCATCCGCCGCATCAACGGCCTCGATTCCATCGACGAGGTGCAGAGGATCGTCTTTGACGCCTCGTACCTCGTGCTGGGCCTCGGCGACGTCTATCTCGGAGCCCCCGTGGCCACCCCCGTGGACCCGCGTCACCGGCTCGTCACGACCAAGTACAACCCGGCGCGGACCTGGACACCCGAGAATGCCGTCGGGATCGGCGGCGCGTATCTCTGCGTGTACGGCATGGAGGGCCCCGGCGGCTACCAGTTCGTGGGCCGTACGGTGCAGATGTGGAATCGCTATCACAGCACCGCGGACTTCCCGAAGGGCAAGCCCTGGCTGCTGCGCTTCTTCGACCAGATCCGGTTCTTCCCCGTGAGCGAGAAGGAACTGCTGAAGATGCGCGAGGACTTTCCGCTCGGGCGCTATCGGCTGAAGATCGAGGAGGCGGAGTTCCGGCTCGGTGACTACAACCGCTTCCTCCGGGACAATGCGGCATCCATCGGCGCGTTCAAGCAGCGGCAGCAGGCGGCGTTCGAGGCGGAGCGCGAGCGCTGGCGCGTTGCCGGGCAGGCAGAGTACGCGGGCGATGTGCAGGTCAGCGCTGCCGGCCCGGACACCGAGCTTGACCTTCCGCCGAACGGGCGCGCGATTGCGACCCATGTCGCCGGCAACGTCTGGAAGATTCCGGTGCAGGACGGTGCGAAGGTGGCGGCGGGTGATCCGCTCGTGATCGTGGAGTCGATGAAGATGGAGATCGCCGTCAACGCGCCTTGCGCGGGCACGGTGCATCGTCTGTTCTGCCGCGAGGGCGGTCAGGTGGCCGCGGGGCAGGACCTGGTGGTACTCGTCGAGGAGACCGCATGATGGACCCCATGGACCTGTCGATCGCGACCCTGAGCGCGCGCTACCGCAGTGGCGATCTGACGCCTGGTGCGCTGGTGAAGACCCTGGCCGCGAGACTGGCCGAGGCCGACGACCGCAATATCTTCATCCACCGGTTGTCACTCGAGGCGCTGGAGGAGTACGCGCGCGCGCTCGAAGGCAAGGATCCCGCCTCGCTGCCTCTGTTCGGTCTGCCCTTCGTCGTGAAGGACAACATCGACGTCGCGGGTGTGCCCACGACGGCAGCGTGCCCGGACTTCGCCTACACGCCGGAGCGACATGCGTTTGTCGTGCAGCGTCTGGTCGACGCGGGAGCCATCCCCGTAGCCAAGGCCAATCTCGATCAGTTCGCCACGGGCCTCGTCGGCACGCGCTCGCCCTTTGGGGCGTGCGGCAACGCGTTCGACCGCGAATATGTGTCCGGCGGTTCCAGTTCCGGGTCGGCCGTGGCGGTTGCAATGGGGCTTGCCACGTTCAGCCTCGGCACCGACACAGCCGGGTCGGGCCGAGTGCCGGCAGCCTTCAACAATCTCGTGGGCCACAAGCCGACACGCGGATTGCTGTCGGCCTCCGGGGCGGTGCCGGCGTGCCGATCGCTCGACACGATCTCTGTCTTCGCGCTGACTGCGCAGGACGCGGCCAAGGTAATGGCCGTGGCGACCGCGTTCGATCCGGCGGACCCCTTCTCGCGCAAAGCCGAGCCCGCAGGGTTCGCCATCGACGCCGGGTTCCGCTTCGGTGTGCCGACTGCCGCGAACCTGGAGTTCTTCGGCAATGCCGACTACCCGAAGCTGTTCGCCGAAACGGTAGAGACGCTGAAGGCCCTGGGCGGCGAGCCGGTGGAGGTGGACATTCAGCCGATGCTCGCCGCGGCCAAGCTGCTGTATGAAGGCCCCTGGGTCGCGGAGCGCTACGCCGCCATCCGCAGCTTCTTCGATGCCCATGAGGCGAGCCTGCATCCGGTGACCCGCAAGATCGTCGGCGCCAGCCGCGACTGGCGTGCGGCCGATGCGTACGATGCGCTGTACGAACTCATGCGGTTGAAGCGCATCGCCGATGCCGCGTGGGCCGACGTCGCTTTCATCGTCACGCCCACGGCCGGGTCTCACTACCGCATCGCCGAGCTCGAGGCCGATCCGATCCGCCTCAACGCGAATCTCGGCTACTACACCAACTTCATGAACCTGCTGGACTACAGCGCCACGGCCGTGCCCGCAGGTTTCACGCCGAAAGGCATGCCGTTCGGGGTGACGCTGTTCGCACCGGCGCATCGGGACTCCGCGCTGCTCGATCTTGCCGCGCGACTGCAACCGATGCGTTCGAAGACGCTCGGGGCTACGGGTCTGCCGCTGCCGGCGTCGCCGGTGTCGTCGGGCTTCCTGCCCGAGTCGGGACTGGTGAAGGTCGCCGTCTGCGGTGCCCACATGTCCGGCCTGCCGCTCAATCCGCAACTCACCTCCCGCGGCGGCAAGCTGCTGCAGACCGTGAAGAGCGCGCCCTGCTATCGCTTCTACGCGTTGCCCGGCGGTCCGCCCAAGCGGCCCGGCATGGTGCGGGTGGCGCAGGGCGGTGCTGCCATCGAGATGGAGATCTGGGCACTGCCTGCCCGCGAGTTCGGCAGCTTCGTGGCAGGCATTCCGGCGCCGCTCGGCATCGGTA
>CAZEDA010000049.1:0-15099 GCA_964510915.1 uncultured Rhodocyclaceae bacterium
AGCTGCAGCAGCAGGTAGACGATGTCCTGCGTGCGGCCCACGGCGAACGCCGGGATGATCACGTTGCCGCGCTTCGTCGACATGGTTTCGGTGACGGCAGCCGCGAGTTCGTCGAGCGTTTCCTTCATGGGCCGATGCAGGCGGTTGCCGTACGTCGACTCCATCACGAGGATGTCGGCATCCTCCACGGGCGCCGGATCCCGCATCAGCGGATGGCCGGGCTGGCCCAGGTCACCGGAGAACACGAGCTTGGTGGTCTTGCCGCCTTCCTCCACCCATACCTCCAGGAAGGACGACCCGAGGATGTGACCGGCTTCGCGGAACTGCACGCGCACCTTCTCGTGCGGGTTCGCATCGGTGTCGTAGTCGACGCGCTTCAGTCGCTTCAGTGTGGTGAGCGCCTGCGTGACCGTGTACAGCGGCGCCTCCTCCACCAGTCCACGGCGCTGCTCCCGGCGGCGATGGCGCGTCTCCCACTCGCTTTCCTTCTCCTGGATGTGCGCGCTGTCCGGCAGCATCACGCCCAGCAGATCCGCCGTGGGTGCGGTGCAGTAGATGGGGCCGCGATAGCCCAGCATCGTGAGTCGCGGCAGCAGGCCGGAATGGTCGATGTGCGCATGCGTGAGCAGCACGAAGTCGATGTCCCGGACTTCGAAGTCGAGCGCCTCGCGATTCTTCCGGTCGGCCTCGCGTCCGCCCTGGAACATGCCGCAGTCGACGAGAAAGCTGCAATTCGAGGTCAAGACCTGGAAGCACGAGCCCGTTACTTCTCCTGCGGCACCGAGAAATCTGATCTGCATGTGTTAGCACTCTCCGTTGGCGGCTGCGACACAGCGCGCTCATGAATCGGTACGCTTGCTCGCACGTCTGTCCGCTGTGCATCGTCGGTTGCGCTGCACTGCAATGATGCGGGAAGGGCTGCCACGTTGTCGACGCGCGGGCGGCGAAGTTCTCCGCGTCATGGACTTGGCGAGGAATGGCCGGCAGGCATCCGACTTGCAACTGAGTCGATGTCGGTGCCGGCCGATGTTGTGCAAGTGCGCGTCACCGCGCGCCGGCGATGGGCTGAAGCGGTGTGGCGCGACCCGTTGAAGGAGGGAAACATGGAGTTGCTGGAGCGCATCGAGTCTCAGATTCAATCCACGCGTCTGCCGCTGTTCGCCATCACGATCGCCGCGGTGCCCTGTCCGGACACGCCGGTGATCATGACGCTGCACTGGCATGGTTTCGTCAGGGAGAAGATCGCCGAGGAAGCCAACGAGACCCTCCGCTACACGCCGCTTCCCAGCTCCGCCCTCCAGTTGAATGACGGCTGGGACGATGTTCTCTCCCTCGATCGCGCGGCGCTCGATGCCGCTTGGGAACTCGGTGCGTGGGACGTCGCCCGCGCCGAAGCGCCGGCGTGCATGCGCCCGGGGGCCGACACCGTGGAGGCCGTCGACTGCCTCAAGGCGTTCGGTTCCTTTCCGTGGGGCGTGAACGGCAACGACGTGGTGGTCGCGGACGCCCCCGACGCCGACGAACTCCTGGCCGTGGCTGCCAAGCGCGGTTACCTCATGTGGCTCTTCCGTCCCGTGCACGGCGGTATCTGGAAGGACGTCGCCGACGACGTCACGCTGCGGCCCGACGGCACCCGCGAACCGCCGTGCCCCGTCATGCCCCTGCCCACTGCAGGCGGCA
The DNA here is from genome assembly GCA_964510915.1 of uncultured Rhodocyclaceae bacterium. Taxonomy (GTDB): domain Bacteria; phylum Pseudomonadota; class Gammaproteobacteria; order Burkholderiales. Next base: position 1,681 of record CAZEDA010000049.1, read on the forward strand.
AGCGCCGGCGCACGGTGTACCGGTTCGGTGTTGCGCATGGCGGACCGGGTTCTGTCTTTACCGGCTGACGCGGTGCCATGTCGCCGGGCGCGAAGGGGCACATGCCTCTGAGGCATGCTGCCTGAACCTGTCGAATGCGGGCCACGCCCCGGAGGAGATTGCGCGATGCGTCAGTTGCTTTCCTTGCGACGAGTGCTTCTGATCCTGACGACGTTTGCTCTCGTCGCTGCCGGCGGACTGGTCCGCGCAGAGGCCGATCTCTCCGCCGATGACCGGCGCGCGATCCGCGAGACCATCGAGGCGCAACTCGACGCTTTCCGGGTGGAGGACGCCGAGCGTGCCTTCTCTCTCGCAGCGCCTCGCATCCAATGGCGTTTTTCCACGCCCGAGGCGTTCATGACCATGGTGCGGACCCAATACCCTGTCGTCTATCGCCCGGCGCGATTCGGCTTCAAGGACGTCCGTACCGAGGACGCCGTGGTCGTGCAGCTCGTCGAGATGTGGGACGACGACGACCAGCTCTGGTATGCCGCCTATCAGATGCAGCGCGCGGAAGACGGGTCGTGGCGCATCGGCGGCTGCGCGCTGATACGCCCGCCGCCGCCGAAGGCCGCCTGACGCGAAGTCGGGGCTGCCCGCTTCTCGGGAATCACCTCTCGGAAGATTCGCCTCGACGAGGCGGCGCCCCTCGTGGGGATGCCGCCATTACTGCGCGGTGAATCCCCCGTCGACCAGCAGCGACTGTCCCGTGATGAACGAGGCGTCGTCGGAGCACAGGAACAGCACCGCTCTCGCGATCTCCGCCGGTTGGGCGACCCGTCCCATGGGATGCATGGAGGCGAGCCCGGCTTTCATCTCGTCGCTCCCGCCGACGAAGCGTTCCATCATGTCCGTAGCCACACCTCCCGGTGAAACCGCATTGACCCGGATGCCCGATCGGGCCTGCTCCAGCGCCGTGGCCCGCGTAAGTCCGAGCACTGCATGCTTGCTCGCGCTGTAGACGGCAGCACCGGCGAACGCGATGTGTCCCACGATGGAGGCGTTGTTCACGATGGCGCCTCCTCCGCTTGCCGCGATCGCCGGAATTTCATGCTTCATGGCGAGCAGGGTGCCCTTCACGTTCGTGTCGAACACGGCGTCGTAGTTGCTCGCGGTCTCCTGGACCACGGGTGAACCTGTGCCTTCCGTGCCGGCGTTGTTGAACGCATAGTCGAGGCGTCCGAACCGTGACACCGCCTCGCCCACCAGTTTCGCAATCGCGGCTTCGTCCCGGATGTCCGTCTGGACGAAGATCGCGGCGCCGCCCGCCGACAGTATCCGTCTGACGGTTTCCTGACCGTCGGCTTCGCGGCGTCCCGCCACCACGACCGAGGCGCCCTCCCGGGCAAACGCCGCCGCCGTCTCCCGCCCGATGCCGGACCCGCCACCGGTGACCAGTGCAACCTTGCCTTCGAACCTGTTCATCGCTTTCTCCTGAGAATGAGGGTCGACCGCTGCCTTCCGCGCTACCCGGTTCCGCGTCGCGGACCGGGTGCATCTAGGCGCGCTGTCATGGGAAGGCACTCTAGAGGAGTGACGTTTCGTCGATAATCGGCCCCGTCGTACAACTCAGGATGACCAGGAGTCACAGATGGCGACGATAGGCATGGAGAACCTCACGGGGATGCTGGCGTTCGTCCGCGCCGCCGAGGCGCACAGCTTCACGGCGGCGGCTCGCACCCTCGGGATCTCGCCGTCCGGTGTCAGCAAGGCGATCTCGCGCCTGGAAGCCCGCTTCGAGGTCCGGCTGCTGCAGCGGACCTCCCGGAGCGTGAGCCTCACGGCCGAGGGGGCGGCATTCTTCGAGCGCTGCCGGGACATCGTCACGCAGGTGGAGGACGCGGAACACGCGCTCAGTGCCGCGCGGGAGACGCCGCGGGGACATCTGAGAGTGACGATGCCCGTCGCGCTCGGTCGATTGCCTATCGCGGGGCTGCTCGCCGAGTTCCTCGACGCCCATCCGGAGATCACCATCGAGGCGGTGGCAAGCGACCGCCTGTCGGATCTCGTCGATGAGGGGATCGACGTGGCTTTCCGGCTTGGCACGCCGCCGGAATCACGCCTTGTGGCGCGCCGGCTGACCGGTGGCTGGCAGGTGACGTGCGCGGCGCCCGCGTATCTCGACCGGTTCGGCGTGCCCGCGACCCCTGAGGATCTGGAGAACCACGACTGCGCGCGCTTCGTCGTACCCAGCACCGGCGTCATCCGTGACTGGGTCTTCCAGCGAGACGGCAAGTCGTTCACGCAGCCGGTTACGGGGCGGCTCACGTTCAATCATTCGGAATGCCTGGTGGAGGCCGCGTGCGCCGGCGCGGGCATCATCCAGATCTCGAGCTATGTGACCGGCGAGGCGATCGCGCAGGGTCGGCTCGTGCCGCTGCTCACGAACTATCGCGTGGAGAGTCCGGCGCTGTCGATCCTGTACACCCACAAACGGCACGCTACGCCGCGGGTGCGCGCCTTCGTGGACTTCATGGTGGGCGTTGCCGCCGAAGGACGCCTGGATCGCGCCTGATCCGCTTTGGGGACCAGCGCACGCGATCACGAGGCGTCGGCGAGCAGTTCCAGCGCGCGCCGGTAAACCGGCTTGTCGATCATGATGCCGTCGAGCTTGATGGCCCCGAGACCCTGCGCATCGGCGGCCTCGAATGCCTCGACCACCTTGCGCGCGGCCGCCACTTGTTCGTCAGACGGCGTGTAGCAGGCGTTCACCACATCGAGGAACTTCGGATGGACGACCACCGCGCCACGGAATCCCAGGGCGCGCGCGCGTTCGACCACACCCTGGAAGGCTTCGGGGCTGCCGAGGTCCGCGATGGACCCGACGAAACCGATGGGCTGCACACCGGCAGCGCGGGCCGCGTACAGCACCATGAGGCTGGGCGTGAGCAGCGCATCCGCGGTCGGCAGACCGCCGCAGTCCAGCGAGAAGTCTTCGCTGCCGAGCATCATCCCCATGATCCGCGGGTCGGCCGCGGCGATGTCGTGCAGACGGGGCAGGGCTGCTGCACTTTCGATCTGCAGAAGAAAACGAACGTGTCCCGGGGCGATGCCCGCTTCGGTCTCGAGGGCGCGCACGGCCGTGCCGATCAGCTGCACGTCGCGGGCGTGCTCGACCTTCGGCAGCACCAGAATATCGAGACCCGGCCGAACCGCAGCGCGCAGATCGGTGACCGCGGTGAGCAGATCGCCGTTGATGCGAACGGCTGCGACCTTGCCGGCGCTCTTCACCCGCGCGATCGATTCCGGAAGCTTCGCGCGCGCTTCCTCGCGCAGGCTCGGATGCGTGCCGTCCTCCAGATCGAGGATCACGGCATCGCACGGTCGGGACACCGAGCTGTCCAGCAGCTTCGCGTTGGCGGCGGGCACGAAAAGAAAAGAGCGGAGGTAGCGACGGGTGGTCATTCCTGGGAATCCTTGTTCGGTGCGGGCTTCTTGAGCCAGCGGTCGTTGTCCTGTCCTACGGTCGGTGCGGCACGGCGAATCGGCGGGCGGCGGCCGTTGATCTTGTAGGGCACGGCGTGAATCGACAGCGTCCTGCCGTCGGGTGCGGGCTGCTGCACGAGCAGATCGCGGTCTTGCATGTACGGGTGCTGCATGAGGTCCGCGATGTCGCACACCGGCCCGGCGGTGATGTCGCGAGCCTCGAAGAACGCCAGCGCTTCGTCGAGCGTGAGGTTCGCCAGATAGGACTGGATGAGATCGTCCAGCGCATCGATGTTCGCGAGACGCGCCTCGTGGGTCGAGAAGCGCGGGTCCTGCATCGCGTTGGGCTGGCCGATTCCCTCGAAGAGCCGCTGCAGCGTTCCTTCCATCCCCGCGGACAGCGCCACCCAGCGGTCGTCCTTCGTGCGGTAGACATTGCGAGGGGCATGGGTGGGGGAGCGGCTGCCCGAGCGTTCGGTGACCTTGCCGGTGAGTTCGTACTCGGCCGCCTGCGGCCCCAGTACCGAGAACAGCGGCTCGAACAGGGAGAGGTCGATCTCCTGCACCTTCGGCGCTGGGGCGTCACGCTGACCGTGCAGCGAGGCCGCGACGATCGTGGCGCCGTAGAGTCCGGCCACCGTGTCCGCCATCGCGAACGGCGGCAGCACGGGCGGCCGGTCAGCGAAGCCCGTCATGGCGGCGAACCCGCTCATGGCTTCGATGAGGGAGCCGAAGCCGCCCTTCTTCGCGAAGAGGCCGGTCTGCCCCCAGCCCGAGATCCGCACGACCACCAGTCGCGGGTTGATGCCCTGGAGCGCGTCGATGCCGAGCCCCATGCGCTCCAGTGTGCCGGGACGGAAGTTCTCGACGAGAACGTGCGCCTCGGCGAGCAGGGTCCGAAGCTGTGTCATGCCGTCGGCGCTGCGCAAGTCGAGCGACACGCTCTGCTTGTTGCGGCTGTAGGCCATCCAGTACGTGCTGACACCGTTGCGCTGCCACGCGCGGAGATCATCGCCCTTGCCCGGGGATTCCACCTTCACGACCGTCGCACCGAGGTCGGCCAGCACGTGCGTGAGCAGGTTGCCGGAGACCAGGCGCGACAGGTCGATCACCGTGATGCCGTCGAGCGGCAGCGGGGCCTCGCCTTGGGCGGGGGAGTCCATCGGGAACCTCGAGGGAGAGGGAAAGCGCGGATTCTGTCGCTTTCGCTCCGCCTCGGGAATCGGATTTTCGGCAAGCGGGCCTTCGCGCCGCGGAATGGCGGGCCCGCAGGGAGGACGCCGATGAACGGTCTGCACAACTTACGCGGTCGCGCAGGTTGTGCAGAACCGCCTTAGCCGTAGGTCAGGGCGCGCGCCTTGCCCCAGAACACCCGGTACATGAAGACCGTGTAGCCGACGATGACCGGCAGCGTCACGGCTACGCCGACGAATACGACGTTGAGCGAGGCGGTGGAGATGGCCGCCTGCCAGACGGTCATGCGACCGATCACGATGTCGGGGAAGATGCTGTACGCGAGGCCGAAGAACGCGAGCACGAAGATGAGCACCGTCGCGGCGAACACCACCCAGCCGTGCCCCGCCCGCACGAGATCCGGATGCGTCACGACCCAGCGCACCGCGAAGAACGCCAGCGCGCAGGTGAGCGGCACGGGCATCAGCGCGAACACCTGCGGCATCGCGAACCACTTGCTCACGACCGTCGGGTGTACCAGCGGCGTGGCGCCGGAGATCGCCACCAGGGCGACCCCCATGGGCCACAGCACGCGATGCGCCCAGGACACAGCCTTCATCTGCAGGGCGCCTTCGGTCTTCATGATGAGCCAGCCGGCGCCGAGGAGCGTGTAGGCGGCAGGCAACGTAACCGCGATGCCCAGACTGAACGCGAGACCGAGCGGCCCCTTGTCGAAGCCCGTGATGTAGCTGCCCAGCATCCAGCCCTGCGCGCTGCTCGCGAGCAGCGATCCCGCGAAGAAGGCGCGGTTCCAGAAAGCCTTGTACTGCAGCGGTGCCTTCACCCGGAAGTCGAATGCCACGCCGCGCAGGATGAGGCCGATCAGCATCACGGCGACCGGCAGATACAGCGCCTGCAGCACCAGCCCGTGTGCCATCGGAAAGGCGACGAGCAGCACGCCGACGCCCAGCACCAGCCAGGTCTCGTTCGCGTCCCAGAAGGGGCCGATGCTGTTGATCATCGTGTCCTTCTCGCCGTCGTCCGCCAGCGGGAGGAGCAAACCCACGCCGAGGTCGTAGCCGTCGAGAATCACGTACGTGAGCAGGGCGAGCCCCATCACCGCGAGGAAGATCAGGGGCAGCCACTGCGCCCACGTCATGCCGAGCATGTCAGACCCCCGCCTTGCCGAGACCGGCACTCGTGACCGGCACCGGCGCGTGCTTCACCGGGTTCTCGGCCATGTACTTGAGGACGCCGACGTACGTGACGAGCAGCAGGCCGTAGACCAGCAGGTAGGCCACCAGAGTGAGGCCGATGAACGGCGGCGGCACCGTCGTGGCCACCTCGCTCGCCCGCACGAGCCCGTACACCACGTAAGGCTGCCGGCCGATCTCCGTCACGTACCAGCCGGACAGCGTGGCGAGCCAGCCGGAGAACGTCATTGCGGACAGCACCCAAAGCAGCGGCTTCGGCAGGGTGATGCGCTTCTCGCCGCGCTGGCGCCACAGGCGGTACGCGGTAAACGCGGACACCACGAGCATCAGCGAACCGACCCCCACCATGATCCGGAACGCATAGAACACGGGCGCGACCGGCGGTCGCGCGTCGCCGAAGGACCGGATGCCGGCAATCTCGCCGTCGAAGTCGTGGGTGAGGATGAGGCTCGCGAGCCCGGGGATCTTGATCGCGAAGTGCGTCGTCGCAGCTTCCTCGTCCGGGATGCCGAACAGCGTGAGGGGGGCGCCGCGCTCGGTCTCCCACACGCCTTCCATCGCGGCAACCTTCGCGGGCTGGTGCTCCAGCGTGTTGAGGCCATGAAGGTCGCCCGCGATGAACTGCAGCGGCATCGCCACGGCTGCCGCAGCGATCGCGGCGCGCATGGCCTTGTGGGTGCCGTTGGTCGCCGTCCCCTTCAGCAGCTGCCACGCGCACAGTCCGGCGATGAGGAACGACGCCGTGAGCGCGGAGGCGAGCAGCTTGTGTGCGAACCGGTACGGGAACGAGGGGTTGAACACGACGGCGAACCAGTCGGTCGGGATGAACTGGCCGTCGACGATCTCGTAGCCGGCCGGTGTCTGCATCCAGGAATTGAGGCTCAGGATCCAGAACGCGGAGAGCGTCGTGCCCAAAGCCACGAGGAACGTGGCCGTGAGATGGACGCGCTCCGAGACGCGGCCGCGGCCGAACAGCATGATCCCGAGGAAGCTTGCCTCCAGGAAGAATGCGGTGAGCACTTCATAGCCGAGCAGCGGTCCCGAGATGTTGCCCGTCTTCTCCATGAACCCCGGCCAGTTCGTCCCGAACTGGAAGCTCATGACGATGCCCGACACCACGCCCAGCGCGAAGGTCAGCGCGAACACCTTGGTCCAGAAGTAGTAGGCCTCTTCCCATGCGGGGTCGCGCGTGCGGACCAGCCGCAGGCGGAAGAACAGCAGGAACCAGCACAGGGCGATCGTGATGCTGGGAAAGAGGATGTGAAAACTGATGTTCGCCGCGAACTGGATGCGCGAGAGCATCAGGGCGTCGAGTTCCATGGTGCTAGTCCTGGAGGAAGATCCGATTGAACAGTGCGGCTGCGATCACTTAGTCCGACCTTCCCTGGTCGATGCTGCCGTCTTTCCTGGGCTTGCGGCTCGTGAGCCGGTCCTTCATTTCGAGCACGCGCGTCACCATCGAGCCCATGCCCATCAGTTGCACTGCTGTTTCCGGCGAGAGCTTCTGCACGTCGTCGAACCAGTTCATCAGCCGGCTGATGAACTCGTGCATCTGGCGCATGCGCTCCTGCGCAAAGCGCTCATCCTCGGAGGCGGGGGTTTCCTGCAGGGCCGAGCGCAGCATCGTCAGCGTGGGCTCGACTTCGCGGCGTCGTCGTTCTTCGGCCAGGACGCGGAAGATCTCCCACACGTCGTCCGGGGCGCCGAAGTATTCGCGGCGATCGCCGGGCACGTGACGCAGGCGCACCAGACGCCAGGCCTGCAGTTCCTTGAGGCCCATGCTGACGTTGGAGCGCGAGAACTCGAGGCTCTCGGCAATCTCGTCGGCGCACAGCGGGCGGGGTGACAGAAACAGCAGCGCGTAGATCTGTCCGACCGTACGGTTGATGCCCCAGCGGCTGCCCATCTCACCGAAATGGGCAATGAACTCGCGGTTGAGGACGGGTAGCTGTTCGTTGAGCGCCATGGGCGCCAGTATAGGACAAGGCGTGCGAGTTTTCAGTAATTACTGAAAACCCAAGACGCTCGCAATGGTGTTGCCCGTGCGGACTGGGACTCAGGCCGACGGTGGCGGCGCGTCGACCTTCAGGAAGAACTCGTGACTGGGCGCGAAGTGGCTGTAGAGCGGGAGGATGGCGCCGCCCATCGCCCGCGCATCGGCGCCGATGCTGCCGGCTTCGAGCTGCGGCCGGGTGATGCCCTCCCAGCTGTAGAGATCCAGCGCGCGGTCGGTCTCGCGAAGCACTTCGGCGAGCAGCCGGCGGTCCATGGAGCCGTCGATCACGACGGCGTCGAGGTCGAGCAGGGCTGCAGCGGTCGTGACTGTCCACGCGAGAGCGGGGCAGGCCTTGGCGAGCCACGCACGCGTTGTGGGCCACACGTCCGGATTCAGCGCGCGTTCGTCGTGCGCGATCGCGGCAGGGAGGCCGCGTTTGGCCAGACGCTGTTCGAGCACGAGACCCGAGGCTTCGTGCAGCAGCTGCGTCCGGGTGTCCCCGCCGGCGCTGCGCATGGGCAGCGACGCGACCGCGCCGGCATTGCCTCGCGGTCCCTGGACGAGCTTGCCGTCGAGCACGAGACCGCCGCCGATGAACGTGCCGATGAACAGGTAAAGGAAGTTCCGGTACTCGCGCCCCTTGCCCACGACGAGTTCGGCGGCGCAGGCGGCAGTGGTGTCCTTCGCGAACTCCACCGGGAGTTCCGTGATGCTCTGGATGCGCTCACGGATGTCGACACCGTCCCAGCGGGACATGACACCGGGCGGCGCGCCGAGGAAGTCCTGCCAGCCGCCCAGCCACAGCGGGGCGGCCACGCCGGCACCCACGAGGCGCTTGGACTTCGTGCCGAGATTCTTTGCCACCACGCGCGCCCGCTGCTCGATCGCCGGCAGCACCACGCGCGGGTCCGGGTAATCGTAGGCGAGGGATTCGCGTACGCGCACCTGCCCGGCGAAGTCCATCGCCAGCACATCGAGGCTGCGGCGTCCGACCTTGATGCCGAGGGTGAAGGCCCCGTCGGGATTGAGCGCGATGGGTACCGACGGCTGACCGATGCGACCGCGGACACGGTCCTGCTTGACGACGAGCCCGTCATCGAGCAACCCGTTGATGATCACCGACGCGGTCTGCGTGCTGAGGCGGGTGAGCCGCGCGACATCCGCCTTGGGCAGAGCGCCGTGCAGCCGGATCGCCTGCAGCACGATGCGCTCGTTGAACTGCCGCATGCCGACCTGATTGGAGCCGACCGTGCGGGGAAGGCCCGACTCACGGCCGTCCGAGCCAGCGTCGTCCGCTGCCACGGGGGCGTCGACGGTGACCCCGTTTGACTTGGGCGAGCGGAAGCGGCGGATGGACATGCTGCAGGCGGAAACCGGGAATCAGTGGCGGAGGTCTTCGGCGGTCTTCGCGCCGGTCATCACGGCGACGGCGTCGGGCATGTCGATATCGCTCGTGCGCACCAGTGCCGCTCGGCGACCCAGGCGCTGGATGTGGATGCGATCGGCGACTTCGAACACATGCGGCATGTTGTGGCTGATGAGGATGACCGGGAGCCCGCGGTCGCGCACGCGACGGATGAGCTCCAGGACCATGTTCGATTCTTTCACACCCAGCGCGGCCGTGGGTTCGTCCATGATGACCACGTGCCGGGCGAAGGCGGCGCTTCGCGCGACCGCTACGCCCTGGCGCTGGCCGCCGGACAGCGTTTCCACCGGCTGCTTCATGGACCGGATGCCGATCTGCAGATCCTGCATGTGGGCGACGGCTTCTTCGAGCATGCGCTTCTTGTCGAGCACACCGAAGAGCCGGCCAAGCACGCCGGGGCGCCGGATCTCGCGACCGAGAAACAGGTTCTCGGCAATCGTCATGGAAGGCGCGACGGCGAGATCCTGGTAGACGGTCTCGATGCCTTGCCGCCGGGCATCGATGGGGCCGTGGAACTTGACGGGCCGGCCATCGAGGCGGATCTCGCCTTCGTCCGGGATCATCGCGCCGGAGAGCGCCTTGATGAGCGTGGACTTGCCCGCGCCGTTGTCGCCGATGACAGCGAGGATCTCGCCGGGCATCACTTCGAAATCGGCGCCGTCGAGTGCGGTGACCTGACCGTAGCGCTTGACCAGGCCGCGTGCTTCGAGGACGGGACTCGGGTTGCTGTCTGCCATGGTTCAGCCCTTGCGCCGGGACATCTGGTCGGCCGTCACCGCCAGGATCACCAGAATGCCGGTGATGAGGATCTGATACACCGAGGCCACGCCCATCAGCGTGAGCCCGTTGCGGAATACGCCCACGATCAGCGCACCGATCAGCGTGCCGACCACACTGCCCCGCCCGCCGAAGAGGCTCGTGCCGCCCAGCACGACCGCGGTGATGCTGTCCAGATTGTCGGTCTGTCCGGCCTGCGGATCTCCGACGCCGGTGCGTGCAACGAGCAGCAGCCCGGCGATGCCGTAGATGACGCCTGCCAGCGTGTAGAGCCCCACCAGATAGCGACGCGTCGGGATGCCCATGAGGCGCGCCGCCTCGGCGTTGTTGCCGATGGCGTAGACATGCCGGCCCCAGGCCGTCTCACGCAGGGCGAACCACGCGAGCGCGAACATCCCGAGCATGGTGACCGTGCCGTAGGTGATGGACGTGCCTGCGATCTGGAACGTTTCGCCGAGGATCACGAGGGCATCCGGAAGGTCTGCCACTGTCTGCGATTCGGAATAGATCTGCGTGATGGCGAACGCGATGTTCAGGGTGCCCAGCGTCACGATGAATGGCGGCAGCTTCACGTAGGTGATCAGCGAGCCGTTCAGCAGGCCGAACGCCGCGCACACCGCGATGCCGAGCAGGATGCACAGCCACGGGTTGAGCCCGAGATCCACTGCGAGCTTGGTCATGACGATGGTGCCCAGCGCCATCACCATGCCGCACGACAGATCGATGCCCGCGGTGAGAATCACCAGCGTCTGGCCGATGGCGAGCACGCCGACGACCATCACCTGCTGGATGACGAGGGAGAGATTCTGTCCGGTGAGAAAGCGGTCGGTCTGCGTCGCGAAGAAGGTGCACGCGAGCAGAAGCGCGAGGATCGGCCCGAGCGCCGCGAGCGAGGGCAGACTGGATTTCGGGCGCGTGACCGGGGACGAGGCGCTCATGGGTGTGCTCTGAGGCGTCGGCAATGCCGACGCCGGACTGTCCGGGGTAGAAGGGTGCCGCCGGGGTACCCAGGGGTAGGGGTATGGCTCCCCGGCGGCCCAATGTCACAGATTCTGCGCCGTCCCGGGCGAGCCCGGAGGGCGCCGGCCGTCTGCCGCACCACGCGCGCGGGGAGAGGGCAGGCGGGGCGGCGCGGACTCGCTACGGGAGCCGGGGGGCGACTCACAAAGCGATGGGTCGGCATCACACCCTGCCTGCGCAAAGACTCGCGCGCAGTGCGTCGACGGCTTCTGCGTTATTTCTTGCCCCAGCAGGCGTCCAGACCGAACTTGGTGTCCTTGCTCTCGACGCCGGCCACGGCCTTGTCGGTGATGAGCGTGACTCCCGTGTCGGAATAGCCGGACACCTTCTTGCCGGACGTGGCGTACTCGACCCCGGCGGCGACGCCGCGCGCGGCCATCTCGAGCGGATACTGCTGGGAGGTCGCGGCGATCACGCCCTTCTGGACGTTCTTCACGCCGGCACAGCCGCCGTCCACCGACACGATCATCACGTTCTTCTGCTTGCCTGCGGCCTTCAGCGCCTGATAGGCACCCGCAGCCGCCGGCTCGTTGATCGTGTAGACGAGGTTGATGTCCGGATTCTTCTGCAGACAGTTCTCCATCGCCGTCTGGCCCTTGGCCTGGTCACCCTGCGTGTCCTGGCTGCACACCACGGAAGGGTCACCATCCTTCACGCCGAAGCCTTCCAGAAAACCGTCGTGCCGCAGCTTGCCCACCGTGATGCCGGGCGCGAGATCGAGTGTGGCGATCTTCGCGGGCTTGCCGCCCATCGCGGCCTTGGCGTACTTGCCGATCAGGACGCCAGCCTTGTAGTTGTCTGTCGCGAACAGCGCATCCGTCGCTTCCTGCGGGTCGGTGGGCGTGTCCAGCGCGATGACGAGGACACCGGCGTCGCGCGCTTTCTTCACGGCGGGCACGATGGCCTTCGTGTCGCTGGGCGTGATGAGGATCGCCTTGGCGCCGGCGGTCACCATGTTCTCGATGGCGGTGACCTGGCTCGCATTGTCGCCGTCGAACTTGCCGGCGGCGGTCATGAGCTTGGCCCCCTTTGCCTTGGCGGCAGCCTGGGCGCCTTCCTTCATCTTCACGAAGAAGGGATTGGTCTCGGTCTTCGTGATGAGACCGATGATCGGTTGTGCAGCCTGTGCCGCGGATGCGGCGCCAACCAGCGCGGCCGCGATTGCGAGTTTGCGAATGTTCATCGAGATCACTCCTCCGTGGAAAACCCGTGACGGGCGCCGTTGCCGGCACGAACCGGCCCGCTTGCCGGGACCGTTTGACTGTGCGGCCCGGGCGATGACTCGCCGGCCGCGTTACTAAATCACTTAGCTTTACTTAATATCCTGCCGGCCTCGCCTGGGAAACTCAAGAAGTTCCGTCGCTGCGGTGCACAACCCGTACGGACCGGAATAGAGGCGGTACGGAAGTCGCAGCGCCGGGAAGAGCGGGTGGAAAACCAGGCGTGATCGGAGCCACGCCGCCCCGAGATTGGTGCAGCGCGCCAGCCGGATCGGGAATTTAGTGAATAAATGATTAGGACTTTGTCCCAAAATACCGGTATTCGGCTCCTTCCCAAAAGGTGAGCGCCATGCTCGAAGGGTTCGTCGGACCGCGAATCGCGAAGGCCATCGTGATCGTCATCATGGCGCTGCTGGCGGGGCTTGCCCTCTACGTGGGACTGCAGATTCCCCGATTGGACGCCGCTCTGGCGCAGTTCGCGCGGGCCAACCTCATTCAGCGGGAGTTGGCGCACCTTCGGGACGATGCTTCTGACATCGAGACCGGGGGGCGCGGCTTCATCCTGACGGCCGATGACGCCTACCTTGCGCCCTACCGCACCGGGATCGCCGACGCTTCGCAGCGCCTGACTACGATCGAGTCGGCCCTGGCCGGTGACGCCGAGTCGCTGCAACGTCTCGCAGAGATCTCGCAGACACTGAGCAGGAAGATCGAAGTCGTGAATCGCTATGTCCGGCTGGGGCAGGCAGGCGACATGCGGGCAGCGCTCGCCGTGGTTCGCGAGGGAAGCGGGAAACGGCTCATGGACGAGTTCCGCGGGCAGGCAGACAGACTGGAAGCCCGGTGGCAGACGCTGAACGCGCAGATCGAGGAGGACGTCGCGTCCCATGAGCGCACCGTCGTGATCAGCGTGGCGATCGTCGTATTGCTTTCGCTGCTTCTGATGATGCTCGCGTGGGAACTCAACCGGCGGTACGCCGAGGCGCTGGAGGATGCGGGTCGGCAGAGCAAGAGCATCCTCGACAGCCTGACCGAGGGTGTCGTCAAGCAGGCCGCCGACGGCACCGTCGTGGCCGCCAACCGGGGTGCCGCGGACATCCTGGGCCTCACGAATGCCCAGCTGATGGG
>CAZEDA010000050.1:0-12188 GCA_964510915.1 uncultured Rhodocyclaceae bacterium
GGTTGCGCGGGTTCCAGCGGTTCGTGCACACGAACTTGTAGATGTACTCGTTGCGCTCGTCGTCGCCCATGTAGAAGCCGACCGATAAGTCCGGCCCCACCGCCACCTGCGCGCTCTCGTGCTTGAAGCGGCCCATCGCCGTCCGCTTCACGGGGGTGCTGGTCGGGTTGAATGGATCGATCTCCACCACCCAGCCGAACTGGTTCGTCTCGTTGGGGTTCTTGCGGATGTCGAAGCGGTCGTCGAGCACGTGCCACTTGTAGCCGAAGCCGCCGGCGTTCACGCCATAGCGGCGTTCCAGCTTGGTAGCCGTGAACGGCGCGGCAGTCGTGCCGAAGTAACCGTTCCAGTTCTCCTCACAGGTGAGGTAGGTGCCCCAGGGAGTGAAGCCATGCGCGCAGTTGTTGAGCGTGCCGAAGCCCTCACGGCCGTTGTTCGTGCCATTCGCGAAGGAACCCGTGGGCGTGATGCTGTACTTCACCGACTGCATCAGCGGGTGACCAGCAGCCGGCCCCGAGATCCGCACCGGCGTGTTGCCCGTGATACGGCGACCGAACGCCGACGACTTGTGCACGCCCCACTTGCCGCCGGTCTTGCGCACTTCCATCACGGCAACGCCGTGCGCCGCCTGACCCTTGCGGATCTTCTGGATGGTCAGAACGGAAGAGGCGATCCCTTGCGTCGAGTCGAGACCGTCGCTGTGGAGGATCGCGTCGTGCGTGTACTCGTGGTTCACGCACAGCAGACCGCGCTCGCTCGACTGGCCGCTCGCGCCCGCGGTGGGGAAGGGGAAGAAGTGCATGCCGTCGTTGTGCATGCCGAACTGGTGCTCCTGCGCGGCGGCGTCCTGCGAGGCGTCGTCCATCCACGCCTGACCCATCGGCGTGATGGGATCGCCCCAGGCCGCCAGCAGTTCGACCTTGTACCCGGGCGGTACCGTCACCTTGTCGGCGACCGGCGCCAGGCTGGGCGGGATGCTGTCGAAACCGATACCGCCGAAACCTGCGCCAGCGGGGATCGGTGCGGCTTCCACGGTGTCGACGAGGCCGCCGACGGTGATGCCGCCGATCGCGGCGAGCGCGGAGGCGCCGACGCCGGACTTGATGAAGCTGCGGCGGCTCTCATCGATGCGGTCGAGCACAGTGCGGATGGACTCGTTGCCCGACGGATTGATCGTCACGTCATTCGCTGGATGCTGTTTGCCTTTCATGTATCAGGTGCTCCGAATTGTTTGCGAGAGGGACTCGTCGGAGCAGTTCCCTGCCTGCCCCGATCTTTGGACGTTGTCCCGGGACTTTCGCATCGGTGTGTTGCGCGCCGCGGTGCGCGGCGAACCCTGATTGCAGTCCGGTCAGATCACCGAGGCGCTTTCGTATGACGATCGGGTGACTCGCAATGGCCGATCGGATCGGAACGGCCCTGCGCGGGCAATTCGGTCGTCGTGAACGCGCGAACCTCCCGCAAGGCGGTGGGAGGGGGGACGGCCCCGGCTCGAGCCCTGTGGCAAGACGGGACATTCGTACCGGCACGGCCGCGGGACGGCGCAGGTATGGGCCTTGCTGCCTGAGGGACTTCCTTTGCTGAACCCCTGGCAACGAGCAACGCAACCCCATGAAAATTCATCCGGTAATCCTTTGCGGCGGCTCCGGCACCCGTCTCTGGCCCCTGTCGCGAAGCGCGTATCCCAAACAATTTCTGCGGCTCGCGTCCGACCACACCATGCTTCAGGACACTCTGAGGCGCCTGGAAGGGCTCGACGGCGTGGCGGCGCCCATCGTCATCTGCAACGAGGATCACCGGTTCCTGGTTGCCGAACAGCTCCGCGGGATCGGCTCGAAGCCGCATCTCCTGCTGCTGGAACCCATGGGGCGCAACACCGCGCCGGCCGTTGCCGCCGCTGCGCTCGCCCTGGCGAAGGAAGACCCCGAGGCACTGATGCTGGTGCTGCCTTCGGACCACGTGATCAAGGACATCGCCTCCTTCCACCGCGCCATCGGGCTGGCCTCCGCTGCCGCCGAGAAGGGCATGCTCACGACCTTCGGGATCATTCCCGATGCCCCCGAGACGGGGTACGGCTACATCAACCGCGGCGCCACCGTGCCGCGCCTGGAGAGCACGTTCGCGATTCAGCGATTCGTGGAGAAGCCGGATCAGCCCACAGCCCAGCGCATGGTCGATTCCGGCGACTACTACTGGAACAGCGGGATGTTCCTGTTCAAGGCCGCCGCGTTCCTCGAGGAACTAAGGACGCACGGCGCCCCCATCGTCGCTGCCGTGCAGGACGCGCTGGACAAGGCCAGGTCCGACATGGACTTCTGCCGGCTGGACAAGGCTGCCTTCAGTGGCTCGCCGTCGATCTCGATCGACTACGCCGTCATGGAGAAGACGGCGCGCGGCGCGGTCGTGCCGGTGAACATGGGCTGGAACGACGTCGGTTCGTGGGATGCCCTGTGGGACGTGCAGGACAAGGATGCGGGCGGCAACGTGTTCGACGGCGATGTGCTCGCCTCGGGCACGCGCAACTCGTACATCAAGGCCGAGAGCCGCATGGTCGCCGCCCTGGGCGTCGAAGATCTCGTGATCGTGGAAACCGCCGACGCCGTGCTGGTCGCAAGCCGCAAGGCTGCGCAGGACGTGAAGACGCTGGTCGACAAGCTCAAGGCCGACGAGCGCACCGAGCACATGTTCCACCGGCAGGTGTTCCGCCCGTGGGGCTCGTACGAGGGCATCGATGCCGGCGGCCGCTACCAGGTGAAGCGGCTCACCGTGAACCCCGGTCAGAAGCTGTCACTGCAACTGCATCACCACCGTGCCGAGCATTGGGTCGTGGTGACGGGCACCGCGAAGGTGACGCGCGGCGAAGATGAAATCCTGCTCACCGAGAACCAGTCGGTGTACATCCCGCTGGGCGTGAAGCACCGCCTCGAGAACCCCGGCCTCGTGCCGCTGCAGCTCATCGAAGTGCAGTCGGGCAGCTACCTGGGCGAGGACGACATCGTGCGGTTCGAGGATGTGTATAACCGGGGATGAGTCTTTGGAACGTGAAGGTGTGAAGACGTGAAGGCGTGAAGGCGTGGTGACGCGTCGCCACCTCTCGCGCCTGTCGTCACATCGTCCCGGAGTCGCGCCGAGGGCGCTCGTCCGGGCTACGCGTCGAAGTCGACGCCCCCACGACTTCACGCCTTCACATCTTCACGACTTCACCGCAATCAAGGCTTGCCGATCAGCTTTCCGAGCTCCTGCTCGTTCACGTTGACGGGCGTCTTGTTCGTCATGAACGTGATGTAGGCCGCTTCGGTCTCCTGCGCGCGGCGGAGGCGCAGCGCAGCGGCGATCTGGTCACGCACTTCCGGCAGGGGGCGCACGCCCTTCTCGCGGATGTCTTCGAGCCGGAGGATGTGCCAGCCCTGCGCCGTCTTGATGGGCCCGCCGATATCACCTTTCTTCAGGGCCCCAAGGGGTTCCCTCAGTTCCGGGATCAGGCTCGCCTCGGCGACCCAGCCCATGTCGCCGCCCTTGCCTGCGCTCTCGGTATGCTCTGACGACGCCTTGGCGAGCGCCGCGAAATCGGCGCCGCGCTTGCGGGCCTTCTCGTTCAGGTCGCTGATCTTCGCCTGCGCTTTCGCGAAGGCGGCCTTGTCGGTCTCAGCGGGGGCGAGCACGAAGATCTGGGAGAGCTTGAACTGCCTCGGGACGATGAAGGAGTTCTGCGACTGGTCGTAGGCCGCGCGGATCTCGGCTTCGGACGGATACGTCTCCGGCGGGCGCGACACGCTGTTCATGTAGCTCGACACGAGCGCCTGCTCGCGGGCGCGATCCATCTGCGAGGCGACTTCCGGGCGCTTGTCCCAGGCCTTGCCGCGGGCTTCGGCGGCCAGCGCCTTGCGCAGCAGTTCCGTCCGCACGATGCGGCTGATCTCGTTGGGGGCCTGCGCAAGCTGCGCCTTCACGTCGGGACCGGCGGCATCGATGATGGCCTTCAGTTCTTCCACCCGAAGCTCGGCATCGCCCATCTTGGCCAGCACGCCGGCTGGCAGCTTGTCCTGTGCGGCCGCAGGGCCACTGAGGGCGAGCACACCGAGAATGCTAAGCAGATACCTCATCGAACGACTCCTTGAGTGACGACAGTGGACGGCAAGACGTGGACCGTAACGCGGGAATGTTACAGAAATCGGACAAAGCGACGGCATCCTGACACCTTTGCGTCAGGTGCCACGGATAAGATGGCGTCATTCCGCACAACGATGCAAGGAGACTGCCATGGTCGGCGCCGATATCCGCTTCATCAACCCGCCCTCTCTCGCCAACTTCGGTACCTTCTCCCAGGTGGCCGTGGTGACCGGGGGCCGGACGATCCACATCAGCGGGCAGGTCGCATGGGACCGGGACGGCAAGCTCGTCGCCCCCGGAGATCTGCGGGCCCAGACCGTCAAGGTCCTCGAGAACCTTCGCGATGCGCTGGCTGCGGCGGGCGCGGGGTTCAATGACGTGGTGAAGTTCACGATCTACGTCGTGGACCTGAAGGCGGAAGACCGTGCCGTCATCTCCGAAATCCGCAACGGCTTCATCGATACCAGCCGCCCGCCCGCGAGCACCATGATCGGGGTGTCGGCACTCGTGGTCCCCGGGGCGCGCATCGAGATCGAGGCGATCGCAGCGCTCCCTTAGCGGTCCGAAGCAGGCCCGGAAACGACGACGCCCCTGCGGGCAGGGGCGTCGGGATGCGATCGAAACGGTCAGTGAGGCGTTCGGCCGGGACTTTCGCCACGGCGACGTCGGCGCCGCGCGAGGGCAAGCACGCCGAGGCCGATGCCCAGCATCGCGTAAGTCTCCGGCTCCGGAATCGGCGCCGTCGCGATGCCCCCCGTGAAGTCTTCCGGGCGACCGCTGAAGTCGAAAGGATCGAAGGCTCCGACCACGGCCTGACCGCCATAGCCGTAGAAGTCGGAATCGGACGTGCCGCTGTAGAAGCCTTCGGCATCGAGGGTGTACTCGAGCCGGCGGGTCTGGCCCGCGCCCAGCAGGCCGAGCCCGAGCGTCTTGGCATAGGCGCTGTACGAGGCCCGGTCTCCGCCATCGATGACCTGAAAGTCCGACGCGGCACTGGACGTGCTGTAGGTGGCGTCGATGTCTTCCTGGAAGCCGTTGCCGGAATCCCCGCCGGAGCCCACGACATCGATGTCTACGCCCCAGATCGACGTGCCGCCCCAGGTGATGGAGCCCTTCAGGCTCGCGTCGCCTTCGTAGCTGGCGGGGTTGTAGCGATCGATGCCGACCCGGCCGCCGCTGATGAAGAAACTGAAGGACAGGTCCACCGCGGTCGGGCCGTTGTTCGTGACGTCCGCGATGTAGGTGAGCACGCTACGCGCACGGGTGCCTTCCCCCGCCAGGACGCGCACATTGGTCGTCCCGGTGGGAAGGTCGCCATAAAAGAACGTGGGCGCCGAGAAAGGGCTCCCCGTGTCGACGGACTGGTAGATCGGAGAAGTGTCCGGCGGCGTGTTGCCGCCCGCCACGGGCGACCCACCGACTTCGATCAGGCCGGACATCGATTCGGTCACGGTGAGCTGGGCCGACGCGGTGAACGCCCAGCACGCGGCTGCGACGCCCAGGGCGATGCGATTCATGGCAAACATTTGGGGTTGGGTCTCCAAGTTGAAACTTATCGTTGTGTGAAGTTTATCGAGGGTGGCAAGCTTGCCGCAAGCAACTTCTGCAGCCTGAATTGAGAGAGGGAAGATGTCCCGAATCCTGATGGCCTGGGAACTGGGCGGCGGCCTCGGCCACTCCGTGCCGCTATCCCAGATTGCCGCCGCTCTGCTCGACGGCGGTCACGAAGTCCACATCGCCCTGCGCGACCTGTCGACGGCGCACGGCGCGTTCGGCACGCTAGCCCGCCGCCCCGGTCTTCACCTCTGGCAGGCCCCCCTGTGGCTGCCGACCCTGCGCGGATTGCCGGAGGCCGCCACCTACGCGGAGCTTCTCTACCGGGCCGGCTATCTCGACCCGACCCGTCTGCTCGGTCTGGTGCGAGCCTGGCGGAGTCTGTACGAGACCCTTCGTCCCGACTGTCTTCTGGTGGACCACGCGCCCACCGCGCTCCTGGCCGCCCGCGGCCTGCCCTTCGCGAAGGCGACCATGGGAACCGGCTTCTTCCAGCCCCCTCGGCAGCGTCCCATTCCGCCGTTCCGCATCTGGGAGCGCATCGACCCGCGCCGGGTCGAACAGGCGGAGGACAAGGTCCTTGCAACGATCAACACGGTCCTCGACGCCCTGGGCCAGGGCCCGCTGGGCGCGCTGTCCCAACTGGTGGAGGTCGACGAGAACTTCCTGCTCACCTGGCGGGAGGTGGACCATTTCTCGGCGCGGGCCGCCGATCCGGCCACCCATTATTGGGGACTGCTGCCGACCGCCTCCCATGGAGAGCCGGCGCAATGGCCGGAAGGGGAAATGCCGAAAGTGTTCGCTTACCTCAAGGGGGAGTACGGCCCGGTTGAGGGTGTACTGAGGGGGCTGCGCGAAGCTTCGGTGCGTACCGTGGCGTATGTTCCCCAGCTGCCGCCCGAGGTCGCGAAGCGGGTCGCTTCCGCTCGCCTGCAGCTCTCGCCGAAGCCGCTGGACATGGCCAGCGTGTGTGCTCAGGCAGACGCCGTGGTCTGCAATGCGGGCTCTGGCACCGTCTGCACCGTACTGCAGGCCGGCATCCCGGTCGTGCTGCTGCCCATGCACGCGGAACAGCTCCTCTTCTCGATCCGGGTGGCCGAGTCGGGAGCCGGTGCCTGGCTCACGGAAACGGACGCCCGCGAAAAGACCGGGCGGACGCTCAACCGCCTGCTCCGGGAGCCCGGGTTCCGCGACGCCGCCCGCGCCCTGTCGGAAAAGTACCGGCCCGATCGCGAACGCAACGTCGCGGTCGAGGTGGCGGCGCGTATCACGGAACTGGCGCAACGTCGGGCAGGCTCCCTGTAACCAGAGCAGCCGAGCCGGGAGGGTTCACGCCAGCACCCTCGCGGGGCGGGTTCTCATGGACGCTGTCAAACGGTATCCTCACGCCAATTTGACAACCCACTCCGGCCCGCCGACATGACGCCTCTGGACTCGCCCGTTTCACTGCCCGCCTCCCGCGCTGCTTCCCCTGCCAAGACGGCGGAGCGCTGGCCCGTGGCCGAAGTCGAAAAGCTCCTCGCCCTGCCCTTCCCGGAACTGCTGTTCCGGGCGCAGCAGGTCCACCGTGAAAACTTCGACCCGACGCAGGTCCAGCTGTCGACGCTGCTGTCCATCAAGACCGGCGGCTGTCCGGAGGACTGCGCGTACTGTCCGCAGTCGGCCCGCTTCGATACCGGCGTCTCCGACCAGGCGCTGCTGCCGATCGATCAGGTCGTCAGCGCTGCCCGGGAAGCCAAGGCCGCCGGCGCCACGCGCTTCTGCATGGGCGCCGCGTGGCGCGGTCCCAAGCAGCGCGATCTGGAACCGGTCCTGGACATGGTGAAGGCGGTGAAGGCCCTGGGCATGGAGACCTGCGCGACCCTCGGGCTGCTGAAGGACGGTCAGGCAGAGCAGCTGCGCGACGCCGGCCTCGACTACTACAACCACAATCTGGACACCTCGCCGGACTTCTACGGCGACATCATCTCCACACGCACTTACCAGGACCGACTGACGACGCTCGATCGGGTTCGCGATGCCGGCATTCACGTCTGCTGCGGCGGCATCGTGGGCATGGGCGAGGACACGCACGACCGCGCGGGACTGATCGCGCAGCTCGCCAACATGGAGCCGTATCCGGAGTCCGTGCCCATCAACTCGCTCGTGCAGGTGGAAGGCACGCCGCTGCACGGCAGCGAGTCCGTGGACATCCTGGACTTCGTTCGCGTCATTGCCGCGGCGCGCATCACGATGCCCAAGGCGCATGTGCGCCTCTCGGCCGGCCGCACGCAGATGAGCGACGAGGCGCAGGCGCTGTGCTTCCTCGCGGGTGCGAACTCGATCTTCTACGGCGACAAGCTGCTCACGACGGGCAATCCCGAAGGCGACCGCGACCGCGCGCTGCTGCAGCGGCTCGGCATGCAGCCCGCGTAGGACGGGTTTGTGGATTTCGAAGCCGCGCTCGCGGACCTCGAAGCCGCGGGGCTGAAGCGGCGCCGCCGCGTCGTGCGCGGACTGCAGGGTCCCGTGCTCGACGTGGACGGCGAGCCCATGCTCGCCTTCGCGTCGAACGACTACCTGGGCCTCGCCTCGCATCCGGAGATCATCGAAGCCACGATCGCAGCCGCGCGTCGCTGCGGAGTCGGTGGTGGAGCGTCGCATCTCATTTCCGGTCATCACGAAGAGCATGAGCTAGCCGAAGAAGCGCTCGCCCGCTTCGTGGGCATGCCTCGCGCCCTGCTGTTCTCCTCCGGCTACATGGCGAACACGGGCGTCATTCCGGCGCTCGTCGGGCGCGGCGGCGCCGTGTTCTCCGACACGCTCAATCACGCCTGCCTCATCGACGGCGCACGGCTGTCGAGAGCGGCCGTGCATATCTATCCGCACGGGGATCTCGCCACCCTCGAAGCGATGCTCGCGCGCAATCGCACACCGGACAAGATCGTCATCACCGACGGTGTCTTCAGCATGGACGGCGACATCGCGCCGATCCCGGACATGATCGCGCTGTGCGAACGCCACGATGCGATGCTGCTCGTCGACGATGCGCACGGCTTCGGCGTCATCGGTCCCGGCGGGCGCGGATCCCTCGCGCACTTCGGCGCGAAATCCGAACGCATGCTGTACATGGGCACGCTCGGCAAGGCAGTAGGCGTTGCCGGTGCCTTCGTCGCCGGCGACGCCAATGCCATCGAATGGCTCGTCCAGCGTACGCGCACCTACATCTTCACGACGTCGATGCCGCCGATGCTCGCTGCGGCGATTCGCGCCTCCCTCGACATCGTCGCGCGCGACGAATGGCGCCGCAAACGGCTTGTGAGTCATGGCCGCCGCCTGCGCGCGCGGCTGCAATGTCTGCCCTGGGCGCTGCCCGCGACCCGAACCGCCATACAGCCCGTGATGATCGGCGGCAACACCGCCGCGCTCGCTGTGATGCGCGAGCTTTGGGAACGGGGCATCTGGGCCCCGGCGATCCGCCCGCCGACCGTTCCCGACGGCACCGCCCGTCTTCGCATCACCTTCTCGGCCGCCCATGAGGACGAGCACATCGACCGCCTCGTCGGCGCGTTGCTCGAAGCCGCCGAGGTCTGCATCGCCCGCGCCGACGCGAACTGACCGATGCCCGGCAACGCGGAACTCGTCGCGCGCAGTCTGAAGTCCGTGTGGCATCCCGCCACGCAGATGAAGGCGCACGAAACCGTGCCCATGGTACCGATGGTCCGTGGAGAAGGGCCTTGGCTCTTCGATGCCGACGGCCGCCGTCATCTCGACGCCATCAGCTCGTGGTGGGTAAATCTCTTCGGTCATCGCGAACCGCGCATCGGCGGCGCCATCAGGGCGCAGCTCGACCGGCTGGAGCACGTGATCCTCGCGGGCTTCACCCACGAACCGGTGGTACGACTGTCTGAGGAACTGTCCGCTCTCACCGGTGGCGCACTGGGGCATGCCTTCTATGCGTCCGACGGCGCGTCGGCAACGGAGATCGCACTCAAGATGAGCGCGCATTTCTGGCGCAATCACGGGCGCGCCGGGAAGAACCGCTTCGTGTGCATCGAGGGCGGCTACCACGGCGAGACCCTCGGCGCGCTGGCCGTCACCGACGTGCCGCTGTTCCGTGAGGCATACGAACCGCTCGTGCGCGGTGCTCATGCCGTGCCCTCACCCGACGATCGCAACGCGGCTGGCGACGAGACACGGGAGTCCGTCGCGCTTCGTGCCGCGGAGGCGCTCGAACGCTTCCTCGAAGCTCACGCCGACTCGACGGCCGCGGTGATCCTGGAGCCGCTCATCCAGTGCGCGGGCGGCATGGCCATGCACCACCCGGTCTACCTGCGCCAGGTGCGGGAGGCGTGCGATCGGCACTCGGTCCATCTGATCGCCGACGAGATCGCCGTGGGCTTCGGGCGCACGGGGACTCTGTTCGCCCACGAACAGGCCGGTATCCGGCCGGACTTCCTGTGCCTGTCGAAAGGCATCACCGGCGGGTTTCTCCCGCTGTCCGTCGTGCTGTCGACGGACACGATCTACGACGCTTTCTACGACGACAGCGCGGCACGCGCTTTCCTGCACTCCCATTCCTACACGGGCAATCCGCTCGCCTGTGCCGCAGCGCTGGCCGTGCTGGACATCTTCCGCACGGACGACGTCATCGCGACCAACCGGCAGAAGGCGGCGCGCTTCGATGACATCGCCGCGCCGTTGCGCGAAGACCCGCGGCTTGGCCATTTCCGCCGGACGGGGATGGTGTGGGCGTTCGATGTGAAGGCACCGCCGCGCGGATTCGCAAGACGCTTTGCGTCCGCCATGGCCAATCGCGGTGTGCTGCTGGTGCCGCTCGGCCGTACCGTGTACTTCATGCCGCCTTACGTATTCGGCGACGAGGAATTCTCGATGCTGGTAGCGGAAACTCGCTCGGCCCTGGACGACGTGCTGGAGCTGGAACGATGACAAAGGGACTGTTCGTCACGGGCACCGACACGGAGGTGGGCAAGACGCTCGTCGCCGCGGCACTCGTGCACGCCTATCGCAAGACGGGCATCACGGCAGCGGGCATGAAGCCCATCGCAGCAGGCTGTCGGGAAATCGACGGGCAGTGGCGGAACGAGGACGTCGACGCAATGCTCGAAGCCTCGTCGCCCGGCATCGTCCCGGACGACATCAACGTTCATCTTTATCGCGAGCCGATCGCTCCGCACATTGCGGCGGCTCGCAGCGGCACGCAGATCGATATTCCGTCCATCGTCGCGCGCCACGCCCGGCTCTCCGGCAAAGTAGATGCCGTGGTGGTGGAAGGAGCTGGAGGATTTCTGGTCCCGCTCAATGATCACGACACCTTCGCAGACCTCGCCGTCGCTCTCGGCCTGCCGGTGGTGCTGACTGTCGGCATGCGGCTCGGCTGCATCAATCACGCGCTGCTCACCCAGGAGGCAATCGTCGCACGCAGTCTGCCGTTCGCAGGGTGGGTGGCGAACCGCGTCACGCCACAGATGGACGCCTACGAAGAGAACCTCGCGACGCTGCAAGCTCTGCTGCGCGCGCCATGCCTGGGCGTGATTCCGCATCAGCCCGGCATCGACCCTCGCACCGTATCCCTGCGTCTTCCCGCCTGAGGGTCAAGGAAGGTCAGACGCAATCACTCCTCTTCGTCGCCGTACACGATGAGCGAGAGGATCTTCGCGGGGACTTCCTGCAGACGCTCGGGCCCGTGCGGAACCGCGCCGCGGAACGTGAGGGAATCTCCGGGTGAGAGGTGGTACACGTTCTTGCCGCAGCGATAGTCGAGCTTGCCCTCCAGCACGTGGATGAACTCCACACCGGGGTGCTCGAAGGAGGGAAAGACCTCGGTCTCGTCCGTCATCGTCACGAGGAACGGCTCGAAGTTGCGGCGTGGTCCCTTGTCGTAGGCGAGCAGGTTGTAGACGTAGCCCTTCTTCGTCCCGCGACGGACGATCTCCATGCCTTCCCCGCTCTTGATGAGACGCGCACCGCCTTCCGGCACGTTGTAGTCGCGGAAGAGCTGGCTCACGGGAATGCCCAGCGCGCGGGCAAGGTGCGCGAGCGTATCCAGGCTCATGGTCGCCTGGCCGTTCTCGATCTTCGAGAGCATGCCGGTGCTGATGCCCATCTGATTGGCCACTTCGCCGATCGTCAGCTGATTGCGCAGGCGGTTCTCGCGCGCGACGTTGCCCAGATGGCGTTCCAGCATTCGGTTCGGGTCGTGGAACTTCGAGGAATCGTCGGCCATCACGGGGCGCTCCGCGCAGATCTCGCTTTTCGGTCGGGCCGCCCGCCGGCGATCCGACCGGGTCTCAGGGCGCATGCTTCTACATCCCGCCATCGGTCGACGAGGGCAGCCCGGCCCTGGCGAGCGCACCTTCGCGGGCGGCGAGCTGCGCCTGCGCAGCCCGCTTCTCCTCGATCGACATCTGCTCGACGATCGGCTCCAGCGACGCCAGCGCATGACCGGCGCCGTGCTTGGCTGCCAGGGTGAGCCACACGAACGCTTCCACGCGATCCTTCGTCACGCCTTCGTTGCCGCACAG
>CAZEDA010000050.1:12288-15028 GCA_964510915.1 uncultured Rhodocyclaceae bacterium
TGAGCCACACGAACGCTTCCACGCGATCCTTCGTCACGCCTTCGTTGCCGCACAGCAGGTAGCCCAGTCGCGCCTGGGACGGCGAGTGACCGAGCTCCGCCGCCTTGCGATACCACCGCACAGCCTCCTCCATGTCGACCGGCACGCCGCGACCCTTACCCACGAGAACGGCGAGATTGAACATCGCGTGCGAGTCGCCCTGCTCCGCCGCTGCACGCAGCCAGCGCGCCGCTTCCGCATAGTCCTGCGCCGTGCCGCGACCGAGGCCGTACATGGCGCCGACGTTGTTCTGCGAGAGCCGGTTGCCGCCCTCTGCCGAGCGCAGGTACCAGCGAAAGGCCTCGGCGACATCGATCGGCACACCCTGGCCGTATTCGTAGAGAGAGCCGATCCATGCCTGGGATTCCGGATCACCGGCTTCCGCCCTGGGCAGCCAGCCCGCAAGGGCGGCGGAGTAGTCACCCTGCTGATATCGCTCGAACGCCTGCTGTGCACTCATGTCGTGGTCTCCGGGTGTGGTGTCCATCGTTGCGGTCCTTCGCTGCGCCGCACTCTCAGAAGGGGCCGGCGTTCACGCCGGAATTCGATGCGCGCCCCGGCATCGCGTAGAGCGGCCGGTCGACGTACTGGTGCACGGCAGTGAGACGTTTCGCGAGCCAGCGATGAAACGCCCAGACCTTGGGATCGGACACCGGCGTGTCGTCGCTGCCATCGGCAGCAAGCGCCGCATGAAGACTCTCGGCCCTTGCGACCGTCTGCCGCAGGCGCTCCCGGCACATCGCCGAAAGCTGCGCGACCCGCTCCGTGTCGCGCAACTCGCCGCTACGCTCGTCCGTCGCGAACACGTCGACATGCAGGGACGTGCGCTCGGGCCCGACGGGCTGCGCGATCGCGGTCACCAGGCAGTCCTCGATGCGGAAGACGGCGAGGTTCGGAAAGCCCGTCCACGCCGCCTCATCGAGGCTCTGCTGCACGAAGCCCTTCCAGTTGCACCGCGCTTCCACGGTGAGGTGCGCGAGCGGCGGCATGCCGAGGCAATCCTGATCGGCAAGCCAATCGGCGATCTCCCCGAGCTGCGACTCCGCGGGCTCCGACTCGGGGTCGAGCCCGACGAAGGCCAGGGGGCCGATCGCACGGACGGGCACGGTGACGCGTTTCGCCGGGTTGTTCCCGACGTACATGTACATCTCGGGCGGCTCGCTGCCGTCCGCATTGGCGGGAATGACATCCCGGTCCCGAGAGTGACCGCAGGACGTGTAGAAGCAACTCGTCTTGTTGCCGGTCTGACACTGGCGCGGCACGAAGCGGCAGCCGCCGTGCTGCGCGAAATTGAAGTACGCGTTGAGCCTGCCGCCCTCACGCCGGACGTGCACGCCGTGATCACCGATGGTGAACGGCAGCAGGTCGCCCTCGTTGGGGATGCGCGCGTGGGCCCCCACGGGCACCCACGAGCGTGTCCACAGTTTCTCGTCCTCGAGCCGCGCGAACACGCTCGAGCGGTAAGCCACCGGCGGCAGCCCCGAGGCCACCCCCAGCGGCGCCAGCACCGGCGCGAAGATCGCCGGATCCTCCAGATTCATCTGCTCCGCTTCGTATCCGAGCGTCGGCTGCCAGCTCATCGGCCATCCTCCTTCGAGGCCGCCGCGCCACCTGCAGGCGCGGCGGCCGGACTTCAGATACCCCGCGCCGTCGACACCTTGTTGCCGGCCGGGTCGTACTCGGCGCGCCCGCGATGGATGTAGGCATCCTTCGGCGGAGGCGGCAGCGGACCGTCCTTCATGAAGCGATCGAGCACGTTCTTCACGAGGCGCGAGATGTTGTTCTTCGCCGGGTCCCCGTTGTTCCAGGGCAGCGAACCGCAGAACGCGATCGAGCTGAACGCGAAGCACCCGCCGCCGTTGGGCGTCTCGTGATAGGCGATGTCGGAACGGACCCGCGGATGCTGCGTGCCGTCGAGACCCTGCTGGTTGAAGCCGAAGTCCTCCATCACCAGCAGATAGCCTTCCGTGTGGCGGCCGGCCGACGTCGCCACCACCAGGGTGTGGGGAGGCGAACCCAGCATCGTGTCGACGATGTCGAGTTCCGTTCCGGCCGCACCGCCGCCGACGAGACCGAAGTTGCCGAGCATCTCGTCCTGCCCGATGCCTTCGAACGCCCAGGCCACCCGCGGATCGTTGCTCTCGGGCGTGCGGGTGTAGTAGGACGAGATGTCGAAGCCTTCCGACGACATGCCGGTACCGGCCACGGTGTGGAGGTAGCGACCGCGGTAGCGCCACATCCCGCCCAGTTCACCGGTCGACTGGTGGTAGTACTCACCGGGATCGGCACGCCACGTACGGATGCCGGACTCGCAGCGGCGCATCTCGGTGATGATGCCCCGGCCCAGATGGTCGTACGCCGGGTGGTAGGAGTGGACCCAGTACCAGCCGTCCGCGCCCATGTACATGAGACGCCCGCCCTGCTGGGTGTAGTTGTGGAGCGCGTCGAGCTGCGGACCGGAGTTGTGCTCCGGGTGCGAGCCGGTGATCACCACGTTGTAGCCCTTCAGCCGGGCCACACCGTCGTAGTTGGTGTCCTCGTCGGTGATCACGTCGTAGTTGTAGCCGTTCACCTCGAGCCAGTAGATGAGGTGCAGGTCCGCGGGGTACTGCCACGGCGCCTGCATCAGGAAGTGGTCGTACTTCGGCCGGATGCTGAGGATCGGGCGCAGACGGGAGGACAGACACAGGCCGCTGCCGTC
>CAZEDA010000051.1:0-15006 GCA_964510915.1 uncultured Rhodocyclaceae bacterium
TCGTGTTCCACCACGAGGCCTACACCTGCGATGTCGAGTCCTACAAGGGCATGGATTCGTTCGTGATCACGGTGGGGTTCGAGCGGACCGAACTCGGCGAGCCGGCGCGGCCGGTGGTCGTGGGGATCATCGAGAAGTCGAACACGGCGCGCGCGCCGGACTTCGGCCAGGGCATCCAGGGCACGGAACACCAGGCCCGCCGGATCCTCCTCGCGCGCGGCGGCTTTCTCATGGAACTCGCCCGCTGCGACCGCCTCGCGGATCCGCACTGGCACATCGACCAGCTCAAGCTGCGCTGCTATCGCGATGCGGCGAAGAAGGTCATCGCCATCGTCTTCGATGCGGCAGCGGACGCGACGTCCCGCCCGGCCCATTCACCGCAGCCGCGCGTGAAGGGCGGCAAGGTGTACATGTTCCCGGACTCGAAGACGCGCCACTAGGGAAAGTTCGTGCATCCTGCGCGGATCGCGTGACGGCCTGATCCCGATCGGGACAGCCGTACCCGATGCGCGTCAGCGCTTCTCGACCCGCTTCAGGAAGACCTGCATTTCGCGCACGGCCTGCTGGTCCCCATTGGCCTGCGCCGTCTCGATTCCCTTGCGGTAGGTGTCGGCCGCCCCGGCGAAGTCACCAGCGGCTTCCCGTGCCTTGCCCAGCAGTTTCCATGCGGCCGAGTACCTGGGATCCAGTTCGACAGCCTTCGCAAGATGCTCCACGGCTGCGGCGGTGTCGTTTCGCTTGAGCCATTCGTTGCCGAGGCTGAAGCGCAGCAACGCGCTGTCCTTTCCTGCGGCGAGCATCTTCTGCAGCTGTTCCAGCACGGCCTCAGATCTCGATCTGGGTGCCGAGCTCGACCACCCGGTTGGTGGGAATGCGGAAGAAGTCGGTCGCGCTGCCTGCGTTGCGGGACATCGCCGCGAACAGCTTTTCCCGCCACAGGGCCATGCCCCGCGCCTGCGTCGGCACGATGGTCTGCCGCGACATGAAGAACGACGTGGTCATCATTTCGAATTCGAGGCCCAGCTTGTTCGGCAGGGCCAGGGCGGCCGGCACGTCCGGGTCGTCCTTGAAGCCGTAGTGCAGCGCGATCCGGTAGAAGTCGCCGCCCAGAGGTTCCACCTCCAGCCTCTGGGAATCCGGCACGTAGGGCACGTCTTCCGTGATCACCGTGAGCAGCACGATGCGCTCGTGCAGGACCTTGTTGTGATTCAGGTTGTGAAGCAGGGCGTGGGGCACGCCCTCCCGGCCGGTCGTGAGGAACACGGCCGTGCCTTCGACCCGCGTCGGCGGATGGGCGGTCACCGAGGTGAGGAAGGGCGCGAGCGGAATGGCGCCGGGCTGGATCTGGCCGAAGAGGATTTCGCGCCCGCGCCGCCAGGTGGACAGCAGCACGAACACCGCGGTCGCGATGGCCACCGGGAACCAGCCGCCCTGGAAGAGCTTGATGGAGTTCGCGCCGAAGAAGGCCAGATCCACGATGAGGAACGTGCCGGAGACGCCGATCGCCAGCACGCGCGGCCACTTCCAGAGCCGGGCGAACACGAAATAGAGCAGGATCGAATCGATCGCCATCGTGCCGGTGACCGCGATGCCGTAGGCAGAGGCGAGCGAGCTGGACGACCGGAACCCCACCACCAGCGTCAGCACGGACACCAGCAGCACCCAGTTGATCCAGGGCATGTAGACCTGCCCCATTTCCTTCTCCGACGTGTGCTGGACCGCGAGGCGAGGGCAGTACCCGAGCTGGATCGCCTGTCTCGTGAGCGAGTAGGCCCCGGAGATCACGGCCTGGGACGCGATGACGGTCGCCATGGCCGCGAGCACGACCATCGGATACAGCCCCCACGTGGGCACCATGCGGTAGAACGGATGCTCCACGGCAGATGGATCGCTCAGCAGCAGCGCGCCCTGGCCGAAGTAATTGAGGACCAGTGCCGGCGCGACGAATCCCAGCCAGGCGAGGCGGATGGGCTTGCGCCCGAAGTGCCCCATGTCCGCATAAAGCGCTTCCGCGCCGGTCACTGCGAGGATGACCGTGCCCAGCGCCAGAAAGCCGAGGAGATGGTTGTCCGCGAAGAACCCCACCGCATAGGCCGGGTTGATGGCATTCAGCACATGCGGATTGCGGGTGATCTGGATGACGCCGAGCACCGCCAGGACGATGAACCAGACGGCAGTGATCGGACCGAAGAACGCGCCCACCGTGCCCGTGCCCTTGAACTGCACGATGAACAGCCCGATGATGATCACCACGGTGATCGGAATGATGTAGGGCTCGAACACGGGCGTGGCGACGTTGAGTCCTTCGACCGCCGACAGCACGGAGATCGCGGGCGTGATCATGCTGTCACCGTAGAACAGGGCGGCGCCGAACATGCCCAGCACCGACAGCAGCCAGCGTGCTCGCGAGCCTTTTTCGGTGGTGCCCACCACCAGCGCCATGAGCGCCATGATCCCGCCTTCGCCGCGGTTGTCCGCCCGCATCACGAACGCCACGTACTTGAGCGTCACGATGATCCCGAGCGACCAGACGATCAGCGAGAGCACGCCGAGCACGTTGTCGTGGGAGAGCACCACGGCGTGGGGTCCCCCGAACGCTTCCTTCATCGTGTAGAGCGGACTCGTGCCGATGTCGCCGAACACCACGCCGATCGCGCCGAGCGCCAGCGTGGCCACGCTGCTGCGACCGTGCCCGTGGGAATCCGGGGCTGCAGGTTCCGAGGCAGGTGACTCGCCCGGCTCGGCAGAATCGTTGTCAGTGGAGGGCTGCGCCATGCGACTTCCGTCGACGGGGAAAAGGGCTGTGGGGCACAGGACACCCGGCGGAGGCCGACGGGGAGGAAGCTTCGATCATCGCTCGCGTTGCCGACCCGAATCGTGTCGACGCCGCGGCCAGGAATCTCATGGGAAAGAGGAGGTTCATACGACCGGGAGGCATGGTAGCACCATCGTTCCGGAGTGTGTTGCGCTGCGGCAGGCACGTTGAGACGCCCTGCCGATGCGCATACCATTGCGTGATCATCCACCCGCGGAGTCTTCCTTCATGCGCCAAGCCGTCCACACCGCCGATGCGCCGCGTGCGCTCGGCACCTATTCGCAGGCCATCGTCGCGGGCAGCACGGTGTATCTCTCGGGACAGATCGGTCTGGACCCGGCCTCGGGCGAACTGGTGAGCGGGTTCGAGAATCAGCTGCACCGGGTTTTCCGCAATCTCGCTGCCGTGGCGGCGGAGGCCGGCGCGTCACTCGACAACGCGGTGCGCGCCACCGTGTTCATCGTCGATTTCGCCGACTTCCCGAAACTGAACGAGATCATGGGGCAGTACTTCCGCGAACCCTACCCGTCACGCACCACCGTGCAGGTGGCGGCGCTGCCGAAGGGAGCGCTGGTCGAGGTCGATGTCATCCTCGTGAAGGCCTAGCCTCGAGGCGTCCGCATGGCCCGGACCCGCCCGATGTCCTGCGGTGTCGTACGAGCGGCGTTCTGCCCCTTGCGCGGCGTCGCACGGGCTGTCCGGTTCGCGCCGCGCGACCTTTGCCGCCCGTGACCGCGCGGACCGCGCCCGCCGGCGAGGAGACTGCGCCGGCGCTCGCCGGCGTGGCGCCGGCTGTCGCCGCCAGGCTGGGGAAACTCGGCATCCGCCGGGCGTTCGATCTGGTGCTCCACCTGCCGTTGCGCTACGAGGACGAAACGGTCTGTCACCCGATCGCCCAGGCGCCGCGGGGTGTCGACACCCAGGTCGAAGCCGTCGTCATCGATTCGGAGGTGAAATACCGGCCGCGCCCGCAGCTCGTCGCGCGCCTGCACGACCCCACCGGCGAGCTCACCGTGCGCCTGCTGCACTTCTACCCGAGCCAGCGCAAGCAGTTCACGCCGGGCAAC
The DNA here is from genome assembly GCA_964510915.1 of uncultured Rhodocyclaceae bacterium. Classification (GTDB taxonomy): domain Bacteria; phylum Pseudomonadota; class Gammaproteobacteria; order Burkholderiales. Next base: position 3,883 of record CAZEDA010000051.1, read on the forward strand.
CGGCTGCGTCTGTGTGGCGAGATCAAGGGCGGTTTCTTCGGTGCGGAGATGATTCATCCGCGGGTGCGCGTCGTGAGCGAAGGGGCGCCGCTGCCCGACCGGCTGACGCCGGTCTATCCCACGACCGCCGGGCTGTCGCAGTTCGCGCTGCGTCAGGCCGTGCGGGGTGCGATCGCGCGCGAAGCGCTTGACGACACGCTGCCCGAGGCCGTCCGGCGCCGGCTGCACCTGCCTGAATTCGCGGACGCGATCCGCCTGCTCCACGATCCGCCGCCGGACGTGCCGCCGGAGAGTCTCGAGACCCGGTCCCATCCGGCCTGGCTGCGCATCAAGTTCGACGAGCTGCTGGCGCAGCAGATCTCCATGCGTCTGCACCGGGCCCGGCGAGACACGACGAGTGCGCATCCGCTGGCCGACAGCGGCGATCTCGGGGGCCGGCTCCGCGCGGCACTGCCGTTTGCTCTGACCGAGGCACAGGAGCGGACGCTTCGCGAGATCCGCCAGGATCTGGCGCGCCGCCATCCGATGCAGCGTCTGCTGCAGGGCGACGTGGGCAGCGGCAAGACTGTCGTGTCCGCCATGGCTGCGCTCATCGCCATCGGCAACGGGTTCCAGGTCGCGGTCATGGCCCCGACCGAGATCCTGGCGGAACAGCACTACCTCTCCTTCCGGCAATGGCTGGAACCGCTTGGCATCCGGGTCGTCTGGCTCTCGGGCAGTCTCGGTGCCCGCGACCGGCGCAGCGCTCTCGAAGCCGTGGAGTCCGGCGCTGCGGCCATGGCCGTGGGCACCCATGCCCTGTTCCAGAACGCGGTGAAGTTTCCGAATCTCGCTCTCGCGATCATCGACGAGCAGCACCGGTTCGGCGTGCATCAGCGCCTTGCGCTGCGCCTCAAGGGCGCGAACGGGGATGAACTGCCCCATCAGCTCATGATGAGTGCCACGCCCATCCCGAGAACGCTGGCGATGAGCTACTACGCGGACCTCGACGTCTCGGTCATCGACGAGATGCCGCCGGGGCGGACGCCCGTGGTGACCAAGCTTCTGTCGGAGTCACGGCGGGAGGAGGTGCTCCAGTTCGTGCGGGACACCTGCGCGGCCGGCGGTCAGGCCTACTGGGTGTGTCCCCTCATCGAGGAATCCGAGCAGCTCCAGCTCGCGACGGCGCTGGAGACCCATCAGACCCTGTCCGCAGCATTCGAGGGCCTGCGGGTGGGTCTCGTGCACGGCCGCCTGCCGGCGGCCGAGAAGGCTGCGGTCATGCAAGCGTTCCAGCAGGGCGAGGTGCACCTGCTGGTCGCCACGACCGTGATCGAAGTCGGGGTCAACGTGCCCAATGCGTCGCTGATGGTGATCGAGCACGCGGAGCGCATGGGGCTCGCCCAGCTGCATCAGTTGCGGGGGCGTGTCGGCCGGGGCGCGGCGGAATCCGCCTGCATCCTGCTCTATCAGCAGCCGCTGTCGGAGACGGCGCGGGCTCGCCTCAAGATCATCTACGAGCACACCGACGGGTTCCTCATTGCCCAGAAGGACCTGGAACTGCGCGGGCCCGGCGAAATCCTGGGCGCGCGTCAGAGCGGGACGCCGATGCTGCGATTTGCGGACCCCGTGCTGGATGTGTCACTGCTGGAAGCGGCACGGGATGTCGCGCAGGCGATGCTTCGCGACCACCGCGCCCTCGCCGAGCGGCATCTCGATCGCTGGCTGGGCGGGCGGGAGGAGCTTCTGCGCGTCTGACTCCGGCCGGTGCAACCTGCCTGCGACTGTCGCGCGCCTCGGGTATGGCAGCGGCATCGGGAAAAGCGGGAGGCGGGTGCTATCATCGAAACGTGCTTCCGCTCGCGTCTCGATGAGCCAGATCCTTCAATCGCCGCTCTCCAGCATCCTCGGAGTCGTCGCGTTCTGGCTCGCCCTCGGCACGATCGGTGTCGTCCTGGGCAGAGACCGGGACGGCGTGCGGTTCGTCTATCCCGCCACCGCGCTGGGCGGCGCGCTGATCGCCTGGCTCGCGGGCACCGCTCTCGGCGCCGACCCGGCCTCGCTCGTGCTGCCTCTCGGCCTGCCGGACCTCCCGTTCCATCTTCGGCTCGACAGTCTCTCCGCGTTCTTCCTGTTCCTGCTCGGCCTCGCGGTCACCGGTGTTTCGCTCTCGGCAGCGGGCTACTTCCGGGCCGGCAGTTCGCCTTCGCCCGGCCTCACCTGCCTCCAGTACCACGTGTTCATCGCGGCGATGGTGATGGTGATCCTGGCCGACGACGCGTATGCCTTCCTCGTGGCGTGGGAGACGATGGCGCTCGCCTCCTACTTCCTCGTCACGACCGATCATCGCCACGAGGAGATCCGCGCGGCCGGCTTTCTCTACCTGCTCGTCGCGCACGTCGGCGCAATCGCCGTGCTCCTTTGTTTCGGGGTCCTGCACGGGCAGGCCGGATCGTTCACTTTCGATGCGATGCGCGGCGCGACCATTGCGGCGCCGTGGGCCGGCGTGGCGTTCGGGCTGGCGCTTGTCGGCTTCGGCGCCAAGGCCGGCTTTCTGCCCCTGCATGCATGGTTGCCGGAAGCCCACCCCGCGGCGCCGTCTCCCGTCTCGGCCCTGATGAGCGGTGTGATGCTGAAGACCGCGATCTACGGTCTGCTGCGAATCACGTTTGATCTGCTGCACTCCCAGGCGAGTGCCTGGGGCGTGATCGCGCTCGTCATCGGCCTCGCCACGGCACTGTTCGGGGTCATGTTCGCCGCGGTCCAGACCGACATGAAGCGGCTCCTCGCCTACTCGTCCATCGAGAACATCGGCATCGTGCTCGGCGCCATCGGGCTCGCGATCGTGTTCCGCACCCATGGCATGGCGTCGCTGGCGGCGCTGTCCCTGGTCGCCGCGCTCTATCACTGCCTCAATCACGCGGTGGTGAAGAGCCTGCTGTTCTCGGCCACCGGCGCGGTGCTGCATGCCACGGACCAGCGCAGCCTCGGCCGCCTCGGCGGCCTCATCCATCGCATGCCGTGGGTCGCGTGGCTCGCGCTGGTCGGCGCCCTGTCGCTGGCCGGGCTGCCGCCGCTCAACGGCTTCGTGTCGGAGTGGCTGCTGCTCCAGTCCTTCCTGTTCTCTCCCGACATCCCGGACGGCTACCTTCGCATGCTGGTGCCGCTGGCAACGGCGGCGCTCGTGCTCGCCGCTGCCTTCGCCGCCTATGTGATGGTCAAGTTCTACGGCGTGGTGTTCCTCGGCCAGCCGCGGGAGCCTTCGCTGGAGAAAGCCCGCGATGCCGGCCCCTGGGAGCGAGCCGGTCTCGTGTTCCTGGCGGTGTGGTGCGTCCTGCTCGGACTGTTCCCTTCGATCGTGATTCGCAGGATCGACGCCGTGACGGTCCTGCTCCTGGGCGAAGGCCTGGGAGATGCCGCCACGCGCGACTGGCTGTTCCTCACGCCGATGGCAACGGAGCGCGCAAGCTATGGTCCGGCGCTGTTCCTGGCCGTGATCGCCTCGGCTGTTCTGGCCACTTTCGTCTACGTCCGGATGCGCCATCACGGGCGGGTGCGACGGGCGCCCGCATGGGACTGCGGCTATCCGGCGCAGACGGCCCGGATGCAGGACACCGCCGAAGGGTTCGGCCAGCCGGTCAAGCAGATCTTCGAGCCCTTCTTCCGGATCGAGCGGGTGATGCCCGATCCGTTCGATCGTGCGCCCCGCTACTGGTCGAAAACAGAAGATCGGCTCTGGTACTGGCTCTACCTGCCCGTCGCGCGGCTCGCTGCGGCCGTGTCGGCGCAGCTCGCCCGCCTGCAGCACGGGCGCATCCAGTGGTATCTCGTGTACAGCTTCGTCACCCTGCTGGCGCTGCTGATCTACATCCGACTGTGAGCCGCCATGAGCCCCGGTGATCTCATTCAGCAGACGCTCGAGGTCGTGATCGCGGTGCTCATCGCGCCGCTCCTCGTGGGCTGGGTGAATCAGTGCCGGGCCTGGCTGCAGAACCGGACCGGCGCGGGCATCTGGCAGCCCTATCAGGTGCTCCACAAGCTGTTCCGCAAGGACGCCGTGGTCGCGCACAACGCGTCTGCCCTGTTCCGCCTGACGCCCTACCTCGTGTTTGCGTCGATGGTGCTCGCGGCGAGCCTCGTTCCCATGCTCGCCACGGCCCTGCCGTTCGCCGCCGCCGCGGACGTGATCGCGCTCGTGGGTCTGCTCGCGCTGGCGCGGGTGTTCATGGCGCTCGCCGCGATGGACGTGGGCACCGCGTTCGGCTCCTTCGGCGCCCGGCGCGAAATGCTCGTGGCAGCGCTCGCCGAGCCGGCCCTGCTGATGGTGTTCTTCATGCCGGCCCTGATCGCGCGCTCGACGTCGCTGGGAACGATCGTCGAGGCGCTGGCGCACCGGCCGTTCGTGCTCCATCCCAGTCTCGCCTTCGCGGCGGTGGCCTTCGTCATGGTGCTGCTCGCCGAGAACGCGCGCATTCCCATCGACAATCCCACCACCCATCTCGAACTCACGATGATCCACGAGGCGATGATCCTCGAGTACTCCGGCCGCCATCTGGCGCTCATGGAGTGGGCCCACGCCCTCAAGCTCGTGATCTACAGCACCATCGGCATCGCGCTGTTCCTGCCCTGGGGCATCGCGGAGGCCGGTGACTGGCCGGCCCTGCCTCTGGCCGTTCTCGCCATCACGCTGAAGCTGCTTGCGGGAGGCGCCGCGCTCGCCGTGGTCGAGTCGGTGTCGGCCAAGCTGCGCATCTTCCGTGCGCCCGAATTCCTCGCCTCGGCGTTCCTGTTCGCGGTGCTGGGCGTGCTGACCCACCTGCTGCTCGCGGGGCGGACATGAGCCTCGCCGGCCAGATCGTCAACCTGATTGCCGCCCTGCTGCTGCTGGTGTCGTTCGCGATGCTGTCGCAGCGGCGCGTTCGAGATCTGGTGGATCTGTTCATGCTCCAGGGCGCCCTGCTGGCAGCCGCCACGCTGGTCACGGCAGTGGCCACGGGCCAGAGCCATCTGTACTACTCGGCCGCGCTCACCGTGGCGCTCAAGGTGATCGTGCTTCCGCTGATCCTCCGCCGCGTGCTGCGCCGGCTGGCGCTGGAAACCGACGTGGAACTGCTCATCAACATTCCGACGACCATGCTGGTCGGCATCGGGCTCGTCGTGGTCGCCTTCAACATGGCGGTCCCGATCTCCCAGCTCGCGGGGACCATCACCCGTGGTGCCCTCGGCATCGCGCTCGCGTGCGTACTCCTCGCCTTCCTGATGATGATCACGCGGCGCAAGGCGCTCGCGCAGGTCGTGGGATTCCTGTCCATGGAAAACAGCCTGTTCTTTGCTGCGACCAGCGTCACCTATGGCATGCCGATGGTGGTGGAACTCGGCATCGCGCTGGACGTCCTGGTGGGTACGTTCGTCTTCGGCGTGTTCTTCTTCCGGATCCGCGAGACCTTCGACAGTCTCGACACCAGCCACTTCGAGAAGCTCAAGGATCGCTGATGTCCGAGTTCACCGTCCTGCTGTGTGTTCCCCTGCTCGGTGCCGTGATCCTGGCCTGGCTAGGCGGCACCGCCCGCGCAGCCACCATCAACGTGCTGTTCTCGTCGGTGACGCTACTCGCCGCGGCTGTGCTCACGCTGCGCGTCGTCGCCACGGGTCCGCACATCGTTTTCGGCGAGCTGTTCTTCGTGGACGCCTTCAACGTCTTCCTCGTCGCGCTCACCGCGTTCGTCGCCTTCACCACCTCGCTGTTCAGCGGTCCGTACATGCGAGTGGAGATCGATCGCGGCAAGGTCAGCCCGAATGCGATGCGCCTGTACCACAGCATGTTCCAGCTCTTCGTCTTCACGATGCTGGTCGCGCTGACCTCGAACAACCTGGGCATTCTCTGGGTGGCACTCGAAGCTGCGACGCTCGCCACCGTGCTGCTCGTGAGCCTGTACCGGACGCCGGCCAGTCTCGAGGCCGCCTGGAAGTACTTCATCCTGTGCGGCGTGGGGATCGCGCAGGCCCTGTTCGGCACGATCCTCCTGTACCTGGCGGCGGCGCGGGTGGTGGGCGAGGGCGGCACGGCGCTGCTCTGGACGCACCTCGATGCGGTCAAGGATCAGCTCGAACCTTCGATCGTGGGCATCGGTTTCGTGTTCCTGCTAGTGGGGTACGGCACGAAAGTCGGCCTCGCACCGCTGCACAACTGGCTCCCCGACGCCCATGCCGAAGGCCCGACACCGGTTTCGGCGGTGCTGTCCGGGCTTCTGCTCAACGTGGCGCTCTACGCCGTCGTCCGCTTCAAGGTGCTGGTGGACGGTGCGCTGGGCACGCCTCTCGCGGGCAACCTGATGATGGTGTTCGGACTGCTCAGCGTCGTGGTGGCGGCCTTCCTGCTCAGCCGGCAGAAGGACGCGAAGCGCCTGTTCGCGTATTCGTCGGTCGAGCACATGGGGATCATCACCTTTGCCTTCGGCATGGGCGGCGCGCTCGCGAACTTTGCCGGGCTCCTGCACATGACCGCGCACTCGCTCACGAAGTCCGCCATCTTCTTCGCGGTCGGCCATGCTGCCCAGAAGGCGGGCTCCCAGGCCATCGACGACATCCGCGGCCTCGCTCACATGAGCCCGGCGGTCGGCTGGGGACTGATGGTGGGCACGCTGGCGATTCTCGGCATGCCGCCCTTCGGTGTCTTCTCGGCGGAGTTCATGATCCTGTCCGCGGCCATGCGCGAACATCCCTGGGCTGCCGGTGTGCTTCTGCTGTCGCTGGGTGTCGCGTTCGCGGCAGTGTTCTTCAAGGTCCAGGGCATGGTCTTCGGCGAACCTTCGCTGCGGCGCCTCGAGCATCGCCCGGCAACGTTCCCGGTGCTGGTGCACCTCGCGCTCGTGCTGATGCTGGGCCTCTACATCCCCCCCTATCTTGCCGCGTGGTACCGGGAAGCCGCGCGCATGATCGGCTAGCGGAACGGGCATGCAGATCGGATCCCTCGACATCGCCACGGAAGCGCTGCCCGGTGCCGCGAAAGCCGGGCGCTGTGTCGTGGACCCCGTGCGGTGGCGGGAGCTCGCGCAGGCCGTCGCCTCGGCAGACGGGCACCTCGTCGCGATGTGGGGTGTAGACGATCGCGATCGCGGGCAAGGTTTCGGCGTGCGCGCCGCATATGGGTTGCCGGACGCCCTGCTGATTGCCGAGCTTCCGCTCACGGCGGAATCGCCGGTCTATCCCGATCTCGCGGGGACCTTCCCCGCGGCGGGCCGCATGCAGCGCGCGATGTTCGATCTGCTGGGGCTGCAGCCCCTCGGTGCGGAGGATGAGCGGGCGTGGCTGCGGCACGGCGCCTGGCCGCGTGACGTGTACCCGCTGCGGCGCACGACGCCTGCCGACACGGATCACGTCATGGCGCCGGAGGTCTATCCGTTCGTGTCCGTCACCGGCGAGGGCGTGCACGAGATTCCGGTCGGCCCGGTGCACGCCGGCACCATCGAGCCCGGGCACTTCCGTTTCTCCATCATCGGGGAGCGGGTCCTGCGTCTGGAGGAGCACCTCGGCTACAAGCACAAGGGCATCGAGAAGCGCTTCGAAGGGCTGGCCATCCCGGACGCCGCGCGTCTGGCGGCGCGGGTGAGCGGGGACTCCACGGTGGCCTACGGCTGGGCGTTTGCGATGGCGGTGGAAGCCGCGCTCGACCATCGGGTCGGGGAGCGCGCCGCCTGGCTGCGCGCGCTTGCGCTGGAGCGCGAGCGTGTCGCCAATCATCTCGGGGATCTCGGCTTCATCGGCAACGACGCCGGCCTCGGCTTCGCGCTCGCCCAGTTCTCCCGGCTGCGCGAGAACTGGCTGCGATCGAATGCGGCGCTGTTCGGGCACCGGCTTGCCATGGACTTCGTGGTGCCGGGCGGCGTGGCCGGCGACATGGAAGACCAGGTCGAGCGCGACATGCGTCTGCAGGCGCGGGACGTGGAAGTCGAGGTCCTCCATCTGCGGTCGCTGCTCGACGACCATGCGGGCCTGCAGGACCGTCTGCGCCGCTGTGGTGTCGTGACGCCGGAACTCGCGAGGCGCCTGGGCCTCACGGGCCTGGCGGGGCGCGCGAGCGGCGTCGCCCGCGATCTGCGCGTGCAATCGCCGACGGTGCCCTATGACCGGATCGGCCCTCGCCTCTGCAGCGCCACCGATGGCGACGTGGCCGCGCGGGCGGCCGTGCGCTTCGACGAGATCGTGGAATCCCTGCATCTCATCCAGCGGCTGCTAGACACGCTGCCGCCGCGGGAGGAATCGGCATCGCTGCCGGATGCGAAGGGCCACCGGTTCGGCGTGGGGCGGGTGGAAGGGTGGCGTGGCGAAGTGCTCGTGGCGCTCGAACTCGACGATGGTGTCGTGCGGCGGGCGCACCCGCACGACCCTTCCTGGCAGAACTGGCCCGTGCTGGAGCATGCGATCCTCGGCAACATCGTTCCCGACTTTCCCCTCATCAACAAGTCGTTCAACCTGAGCTACGCGGGGGTGGACCTGTGAACGAACCGCGAAGGGGGCTTCCCGCATGATCCGCATCCTGCGACAGGTCGCGCGCGCGGGGCTCGTCACTGAAGCGCCGCCCGATCCCGACGAGGCACTGCGCGGTGTGCGCGAGCAGCTCGAGAAGGAAGTCCTCCGCTCGTTCGCGGGGGCCCTCGCGATCCGGCATGTCGACGCGGGTTCCTGCAACGGCTGCGAGCTGGAAATCCACGCGTGCAGCAATCCCTACTACAACCTCGAAGGCCTGGGCATCCGCTTCGTGGCCAGCCCCCGCCACGCCGACCTGCTGCTCGTCACGGGCCCGGTCTCCAGGCACATGGAAGAGGCCCTGCGACGGACGTACGATGCCACGCCCGATCCGAAGCTCGTCGTGGCCATCGGCGACTGCGGCTGCACCGGCGGCGTGTTCGGCGAGAACTATGCGAGCCGGGGACGTGTCTCCAACGTGATTCCGGTGGATGTCGCCGTGCCCGGCTGCCCGCCGACTCCCCATGCCATCATGCAAGGCATCCTCACGGCCATCTCCCGCGCGCCATGACGTCTCCCCCGGCCACCAACCCGCCCGGCGCTCTCGCAGAGCGTCTGCTGCTCTATGCGCGCCTGGTCCGGCTCGACAAGCCCATCGGCATCCTGCTGCTGCTGTGGCCCACCCTCTGGGCGCTGTGGTTCGCGGCGGACGGCGTGCCGCCCTGGCACATCCTCGCGATCTTCGTGGCGGGTACGGTCCTGATGCGTTCGGCGGGCTGTGCGATCAACGACTACGCGGACCGGGACTTCGATCCGCACGTCGCCCGCACGCGCGCCCGGCCGCTGGCTTCCCGGCGCATCTCGACGCGCGAGGCACTCGCGGTGGCTGGCGGCCTCAGCCTCGTGGCCTTCCTGCTGGTGCTGCCGCTCAACGGACTCGTGATCGCGCTGTCGTTTCCCGCCCTGTTCCTCGCGGCGAGCTACCCGTTCACGAAACGGTTCTTCGCGCTGCCCCAGGCCTATCTGGGCATCGCGTTCGGCTTCGGCATCCCCATGGGATTCGCCGCCGTGCTCGGCACCATCCCGGCGGTCGGCTGGTGGATGCTGGCGGCGAACATCCTGTGGACCGTCGCCTACGACACCGAGTACGCCATGGTCGACCGGGATGACGACCGGAAGATCGGCATCCGCACATCGGCTCTTCTGTTCGGCCGGGCCGATCTCCTGGCGGTATCGCTCTGTCACGCGGGCTTCCTGCTGCTGATGGCATGGTGCGGTGTCCTCGCGGGTCTGGGTGTCCTCTACCATCTGGGCCTCGCCGTCGCCGCCGCCATGGTGGCGTGGCAGGTCTGGCAGATGCGGGGCCGGGAGCGGGACACCTGCTTCCGCGCCTTCCTGCACAACAACTGGGTGGGTGCGGCGGTGTTCGCCGGGCTGGCACTCGATACGGGGTTATAGGGAGCAAGACGGTCGTGGAACTGGGTCTCGAAGGCAGGATCGTGGTGGTGACGGGCGCGAGCCGAGGTATCGGTTTCGCCTGTGCGAGTGCTTTTCTCCAGGAAGGTGCGAAGGTCGTGATGGTGTCGCGGGACCCGGACCGGCTCGGCATTGCGGTCGCCCGCCTGCATTCGGTGAGCGACTTCCCGCCCCAGGCCGTGGTGGCGGACCTCACGCGGCCCGAGGACGCGAAGCGCGTCGCCGATGAGGTGCTGGAAAGATTCGGGGCTCCCGATGTGCTCGTGAACAGCGCGGGAGCGGCGAAGCGCACGCTGCCGGAGAATCTGGAGGCGACCGCGTGGCGGCTCGCCATGGAAGCGAAGTACCTGCCCTACATCCACGCCATGGACGCCATGCTGCCTGCCATGGCCGCCGCGGGCCATGGGTCGGTGGTCAACATCATCGGCATGGGTGGCAAGGTGGCGGTGCCCTACCACCTGCCCGGAGGCGCCGCCAACGCCGCGCTCATGCTCGCGAGTGTCGGTCTCGCGTCGGTGTACGGACCCCAGGGCGTGCGCGTGAATGCGATCAACCCCGGTGCGACGATGACCGAGCGCGTGGAAGAGGCACTCACTCTCGAAGCCAGGCTGCGCGGCCAGACGCGTGACGAAGTTCTGCGGGAGGGGCAGGCGAAGGTGCCGCTGCGCCGCTACGCAAGCGCCGACGACATCGCCCAGGTGGCGCTCTTTCTCGCGTCGGACCGAGCCTCGTACGTCACCGGCGCGATCGTGCCGATGGACGGCGGCCTCACCGCCGTGATCTGAGGATTTTCCGATGACGACTGCCGTGTCCTCCCGCGCGGAGCGCTGCTGATGCGCTACGCCGATCTGCGCGACTTCATCGCGCAACTGGAACAGCTGGGCGAACTCAAGCGCATCCGCCGCGAAGTCTCGCCGGTACTCGAAATGACCGAGATCTGCGATCGGGTCCTGCGGGCACAGGGCCCGGCTGTGCTCTTCGAGAAGCCGACGGGACATGCGATGCCCGTGCTCGCCAATCTGTTCGGCACGCCGCGACGCGTCGCGCTCGGCATGGGCGAGGACAACGTTGAAGCCCTCAAGGAAGTCGGCAAGCTGCTCGCGTATCTGAAGGAGCCGGAGCCGCCCAAGGGTCTCAAGGACGCGTGGGACAAGCTGCCCGTGCTGAAGCAGGTGCTCAACATGGCACCCAAGGTGGTCTCCA
>CAZEDA010000052.1:0-14905 GCA_964510915.1 uncultured Rhodocyclaceae bacterium
CCAGCGCCCGTTTCAGGCCGTCACCCGCAGGGACGGGGCCTTTCGGGCCGGTGGCGGCGGCCCAGGCCTTCTTGCCATCGGCCCGAAAGACCTCCGTCCGACTTTGCAGGTCAGGCGGACCTTCCCCGGGCGACGGGCTCTGCCCCCCGGTAATGCAGACTGTCATGCCAATGGAGGTCACTCTGATCGCTCGCCAAGCCGTGAAACCGTCTATCCCATCCGGGGAGACCGCACCGGTCTCGTTGCACTGGGACAGTGTCCTGGTGCACCTTGCAAGGGCGGCCGGCACGGAGTGCACCGGCGACTCGATCCGCCGCGCCGCCGCAGCGGCGGCCACACTGGACGACGAACCGATGGCCAGGCTGGTGGCGGGCGCCCGCGAGTTGCGCATCCAGATCACCCCCGCACGCATGACAGTGTCTGCCGCGCTCTGGGCGGCCGATGTGCGAACACCACTGGTGGTCTGGAGCGAGTCCGAGGGTCGATGGCTGCTGATCCGCCGTTTCGGGCCGCTCCGGGCCCGGGTGAGTGCGCTGGATGCACCGCAGGAGGCCCGGGCGACCGGCCGGCGCGCCCTTGCCCGGCGACTGGGTCTGCACAGTCCCGACGACACCCTAGAAGTCGGATTTGTCCTGTCCCCGGCCTTCGCACCGCGGAAGCCCGAGGCGTCAGCCGATCACGGGGGGCACGGCGACGACCACGGCCCGAGCCCGGTCCGTCGGTACCTGGCGGTGATCCGCCCCGAGGCGCCGGAGATCTTCGCGATCGCGAGCTTCAGCATCGTCACCGGTCTCCTCTATCTGGCGCTGCCGCTGGCCGTGAACGCCTTCGTCAGCAATCTGAGCTTCGGCAACCAGTCCGCGCCGTTCATCCAGGCCCTGCTGTTCCTCGGCATCGCGCTGTTCGCCGCACTCGCCCTGTCGGCGATCATCCGCGCGCTGCAGATGTACACATCCGAGGTCATCAAGCGGCGGCTGTTCGTCCGCCTGGTCGGCGATCTGACCTATCGGCTGCCCCGGGTCGCCGGCCACGCATTCGAGGGCACCCATGCCCCGGAACTGATGAACCGGTTCCTGGATATCGTCACCGTGCAGAGCGCGACGGAACGGATCCTGATGAGCGGCATTCCCGTGGTGCTGGGCGTGGTGATCGGCAGCATCGTGCTGGGCCTGTATCACCCGACGCTGTTCGCATTCGCGATCGCGCTCTGGATGGTGCTGGGCGTCGCCATCGTGGCCGGTCGTGGCGCGGTGGACGCGTCGATCCGCGAGTCCCGCCTCAAGTACGAAACGGTCGGATGGCTCGAGGAACTCGCGCGGGTACCGACGCTGTTCAAGGGGCCCGGCGGGCCTGCCTTCGCCGAGCAGCGCTCCGACGAAATCGCTCGGCGCTACCTGGATGCCCGCAAGAATTTCTTCTTCATCCTCATGCGCCAGATCGGCACCCTGCTTGCGCTGGAGATCTTCGCCACGGCGACTCTGCTCACGGTCGGCGGCTGGCTGGTGCTCGAACAGCAGCTCACACTCGGTCAGCTCGTGGCGAGCGAGCTGATCGTCACCAGCATCGTCTATTCGATCTCGCGGCTCGGCAACATCTTCGACAGCTGGTACAGCGGGCTCGCCGCCGTGGACAAGATCGGCCACCTGACGGACCTGGAACTGGAGCGCGCAGGCGGAGATGCTCCAGCCCCGAAAGACGCCGGGATGGAGGTGGCGTGCCGGTCGGTCTGCTTCACCTATCCCTCGGGGCGTACCGTGCTCTCGGGCCTGGATCTCACGGTCCGGTCGGGAGAGTGTCTCGCCCTCTGGGGACCCTACGGTCGCGGCTCCTCCACGCTGCTCAATCTGCTTTTCGGTCTCCTGCGTCCGGACAGCGGCTTCATCGCGCTCGACGGGTTGGACGTGCGCAGCTGGGCGCTCGAAGCCCTGCGCTCGCGTGTCTGCCTCGTGCGCCACGACGACCTCGTCGCCGGATCACTGCTGGAGAACGTCCGCCTGGGTCGCGACGACATCGGCATCGAGACGGTGAGCGCCGCCCTTGCCGCGGTGCAACTGCTGGACGACGCGCTGTCGCTGCCGCAGGGCCTCGACACCCCGCTCATCTCTGGCGGACTGCCCCTGTCGAGCCGGCAGCGGCTGCGGCTTCTGATCGCCCGCGCGATCGTGCTGTCGCCCTCGCTCCTCCTGCTCGACGATCTGCTGGACGGCATGGACCCGGACACGCAGCGCGAGATCTTCGCGGTGCTGCGGGATCCGGACCGCCGCTGGACGGTCGTGATCACCACGCGTGACCCCTCGGTCGCCGAGCTTTGCGAACGCTATGTGGAAATCAGCGCGGACGGCCGCGCACTTGCGGACCAGACGCTCCGCACCAGGGTGGCAGGATCATGAAGACCACGCTCCCAGCCTCTCCCGACTGGCGCGGCCGGCTTCCGGCCATGGCCCTGGTCGGTTCGTCCCGGGCGTCCTACCTGCTCGCGCGGGTGCTGATCGCCGCCTGCGGGCTCGCCATGGCGGGTCTGGTCGTCCTGCCCTGGCAGCAATCGGTCCGCGGCACCGGCAAGGTGATCGCATTCGATCCGCTGGACCGCCGCGTCGAGGTCCAGGCGCCGGTGGCAGGCAAGGTGAAGGTCCTGCAGGTCGTCGAAGGCCAGTCCGTGAAGAAGGGCGATCTCATCGCCGAGATCCAGGACAACGATCCCAATCTGCTCGGCAATCTTCGCAGTCAGCGCGAAGCGGTGGGCAGCCGCATCACGGCGTTGCGTCAGCGCATCGGCGAACTCTCCACGCAGATCGAGCAGCAGACCAGCGCGAAGCTGCAGGCACTCGCCGCCGCTCGCCAGAAGGTGGCCGCCGAACAGATCGGTGCACAGACCGCGCGCATCCACTTCGAGCGCACCGACGCGCTCGCGAAAGGCGGCCTCGTGTCCCAGCGGGAACTGGAACTCGCCATCCAGGGCAAGGACAGCGCGATCGCCGGTCTCGCGGCGGCCAAGGCCACGCTGGTGCAGACCGAGCGCGAGTTCGACGCTTCCATCGCGCGCATCCGCGCGGATCGCACGCAGGTGCAGGGGGACCTCGCGCTTGCCGAGCGCGATCTGACCGCAGCCGATGTGCTGGTGAGTCAGACCCAGCGCCAGGAGATCGTCGCGCCGCGCGACGGCATCGTGTTCCGTGTGAGCGCGACCGAAGGCACCTTCCTGCGTCCGGGATCGCCGATCGCGATCATCATTCCGGAAGCGGAGTCGCGCTTCGCGGAAATCTGGCTGCAGGGCAACGACGTGCCGCTCGTATCTGCACGACGCACCCGTCCCGACGGTACGGTAATCCCGGGCAGTCCGGTACGGCTGCGGTTCGAAGGCTGGCCGGCGATTCAGTTCGTCGGCTGGCCGAGCGTGGCCATCGGCACGTTCGGAGGCGAGGTGATCTTCGTGGACGCCACGGACGATGGCTCGGGCCGGTTCCGCGTGGTGGTGGCGCCCAAGCCGGACATCGTCGAGAAGGACGGCGTACTCGTCGAGCAGCCCTGGCCGAAGAACCAGTGGCTGCGCCAGGGTGTGCGCGCCGACGGCTGGGTGCTGCTGCAGCAGTTGCCGTTGTGGAAGGAGGCGTGGCGTCAGCTCAATGCTTTCCCGCCGGCGGTTGCCGACAAGGAGCCCGAATAGATGCGCTGGGATAGACGTCTGCGCGCGGTCGCGACGGTTGCGGCTGCGCTGGCGTGCCTGATCGTCCCGGCGGGCCCGGTCCGCGCGCAGCAGGCCGCCACCCCGCTGCTGCCTGCCGAGGTGATCGCCTCGGTGTCGGAGCGCTATCCGCCCCTGCTCGCGGCCCTCATCGAACAGGACATCGCGTCGGGACGTCTGCGCCAGGCCGAGGGCGCTTTCGATCTCACGCTGAACGCGAATCTCAGCAGCTCGCCGCTCGGCTTCTACGACGGCCGGGCCGGATCGGTGATCTTCGAGCAGCCCCTGCAGTCCTGGGGCGCGAAGGTCTACGGCGGCTACCGGCTCTCGAGCGGCTTTCTGCCCAACTACACCACGCAGCGAACGCCGACCGATGGTCAGCTCACGGCGGGCGTGCGTCTGAGTCTGCTTCGCGACGGGCGCATCGACAAGGAACGCGCTACCCGGGCCCAGGCCCGTATTGCCGAAGCCGCCGTCGATCCGGCGGTGGCCAGGGCGCGACTCGACTTCGTGCGGGCTGCCACGGTGGCCTATTACCAGTGGGTGGCCTCGGGTTTCCGGCTCGGCGCGGTGGAATCCCTCCTGCGCGTGGCCAACGAACGGGACACCGCGATCCGCGAGCAGGTGCGCCGCGGCGCGCTCGCGCCCATCGTGCAGACGGACAACGAGCGCCTCGTCATCAGCCGGCGGCTCGCGCTCACCCAGGCGCAGCGGCGCTTTGAAGCGCATGCGATCGAACTGTCACTGTTCCTGCGCGACCGCGAAGACCGTCCGATCGTCGCGAGTCGCGAACGCCTGCCGGCGGAGTTCCCCGGGCTCACGCGGCCGGAGTCGGTGAGGGTCGAGCGCGATGTCGAGGAGGCGCTGCGAAAGCGGCCGGAGTTGCGATCGCTCGCGCTGTCGCTGGAGCGACTCGAAGTGGACAGGCAGCTGGCACGAAGCGACCTGCTGCCGAGTCTCGATGTGGGCGTGGAGGCCCGGCAGTCGCCGGGCAACAAGCGGCTCGGCGATGTGGAAGCCACGGAGACGCGGCTCGGTGTGGAATTCAGCGTACCGCTGCAGCGCCGTGAAGCGACCGGCCGCCTGCGCACCGTGGAAGCCCAGTTGCGACAGATGCAGACGCAGGAACGCTTTGCACGGGACCGCATCACGGCCGAGGTGCGCGACACGCATTCCGCGCTGATCGCCGCGGCCACGCAACTGGAACAGGCGGCACGCAATGTCTCGCTCGCCACGACGCTCGAGGACGCGGAGCGCCTCCGCTTCCGTCAGGGCGCCGCCGACCTGTTCGCCCTGCAGATCCGCGAGCAGGCCACCTTCGATGCACGGCTCGCGGAACTCGACACCTTCCTCGAGTACTTCCGCGCGCTGGCCAACTATCGCGCGGCGGTGGTGGCCGATCCCGCGATCTGACCCGGCCGCCGGAAACGAAAACGGCCTTCCCGCGGGAAGGCCGTCAGCCTCTGGCGCCGTGTGCCGCTGTCAGCGCACGCGACGACGTGCCGCCCCGAACAGCAGACCGCCACCGGCCAGCATCAGGGCCCAGGTGGACGGCTCCGGAATCGGCGGCAGCGTGGCGTCGTAAGTGATCCTGATGGCATCCACGCCCCACGCCTCGTCGGTGTCACCCTGCCAGCCTGCGCCGCTCGCCCGGAGCGCCAGGGTCAGCGTCGATGCGCTGTGGCTGAACGTCAGCGCCGGCGCCGTGCTCATGTCGACGATCGTGTCGGAATGGAAGGTGTTCGCGTTGGCCTGCACGTAGTGGCCGGCGATGGTGCCGCCCCCGAAATCCTCGATGGAGCCCAAGGCATTGTTGGCGGTGAAGGACGCGACCAGTACGCCGTCGACGTAGAAGTCCAGGTTGTCCGGCGCGCAGCACCCGCCATCGCGACTGTCCCAGCTCTCGAGGAAGCCCAGCATCATGTTCACCTTGACGGTGCTGTGGGGGGCGAGGTTGGAGAGCGTGAGGGACGACGGATTGCCGAGAGTGCGGTTGGCAAAGTAGTTGCCGGACCAGTCGCCGAAAGTCGCCGTGGCTTCCAGAGCGCCGTTCGTCAGGGCGCTGACGCCGATGCCGGGGAGGGAGTACTCCTCGTCATCGAAGTTGTTCGAGTAGAGCAGGACTTCGGCGGATGCGGCACTCGTCAGGCCGAGCGACAAGGCGGCTGACGCAAGCAAGGACGCTGTTTTCACGGAGGTCTCCCAGACTTTGTGGACGCGCTGAGTTCGCCGGAACCCGTCCGGCCCGAGGGCCGCCGCAGGCTCGACTCGGTCCGAATCTAACATAAGAAGAGGATTTTTCAACTCTGGCACCTGCCCCGCGGCCCCCCCCTCCGCCACGGCATTCAGGGCTTGACGACGCTCGCGTCCTGCCCGAACAGCACCTTCTTCGCTTCCTCGTCCACCGTGGGCTTCTCGTTGATGGCCTTCCCGATTTCGTAGGCCTTGATCACGGCGGGGCGTGCCCGGATCGTTTCGAACCAGCGGCGCAGGTGCGGAAAGTCGTCGAGATTCTGCTGCTGTCGCGTGTGCGGCACCACCCAGGGATAGCAGGCCATGTCCGCAATCGAGTAGTCGCCCGCCACGAACTCGCGATCGGCCAGCCGCTTGTTGAGCACGCCATAAAGACGCGCCGTCTCCTTCACGTATCGATCCATCGCGTAGGGAATGCGCTCCGGCGCGTACTGCACGAAGTGATGGTTCTGCCCGGCCATCGGCCCGAGCCCGGCCATCTGCCACATGAGCCACTGCAGCACGTCGACCCACGCGCGCGTGTCGCGGGGCAGGTACTTGCCGGTCTTGGCCGCGAGATAGATGAGGATGGCGCCCGACTCGAACACGGAGATCGCCTCGCCGCCGTCGCCCGGGTCGTGATCGACGATGGCGGGGATGCGGTTGTTGGGCGAGATGGCCAGGAAATCCGGCGCGAACTGCTCACCCTTGCCGATGCGGATCGTCTTGATCGTGTAGGGCAGTCCCGCCTCTTCCAGAAAGATCGTGATCTTGTGGCCGTTCGGCGTGGTCCAGTAGTAGAGGTCGATCATGGCATCGGCATCGGAGCGGGTGAAAGACGAACGAGTATAGCGGCGCTCTGCTTCTGCGCAGGGTGTCCCCCGGAGGAAACGCGGTTATCCTTCGGGCGGCTGCGACGATCCGCGCCGGCATCACGAACACGAGTCCATGACCAGACACTTCGATCTCCTTTGCATCGGCGGCGGCAGCGGCGGCGTCGCCACGGCCAATCGGGCCGGCAGCTACGGCGCCAAGGTTGCGCTCGTGGAATCCGGCCGGCTCGGCGGCACCTGCGTGAACGTCGGCTGCGTGCCGAAGAAGATCATGTGGACCGCAGGCCAGCTCGCGCATGCGATCGAGGACGCCGCGGGCTACGGCTTCACCGTGCCGCCACACAGCTTCGACTGGCCGGCGCTGAAAGCGGCGCGTGACGACTACGTGCGCAATCTCAACGCCGGTTACGAGCGCTATCTGCTTTCCAACAAGGTCGAGATCGTCCGGGGTGCCGCGACGTTCGTGGCGGAGCGGACGGTGGAAGTGAACGGCGAGCGAATCTCCGCCGATCACGTGCTGATCGCCGTTGGCGGGCGCCCGCGCCGGCCGGAAGTACCGGGGGCCGAGCTGGGCATCGACTCGGACGGCTACTTCGACCTCGCCATGCAGCCGAAGCGCATGGCCGTGATCGGCGCCGGTTACATCGCCGTGGAGGTCGGCGGGCTGATGCATGCCCTCGGCACGGAGGTCACGCAGTTTCTCCGGCGCGATCACTTCCTGCACAGCTTCGAGCCGATGCTGCGTGACAGACTGCTCGAACACATGCGCGCGGACGGCATCGGCTTCCAGACCCACTTTTCGCTCGCGCGGATCGAAGCCGATGGCGCACAGCGCTGGCTGCATGGTGAGGACGGCTCCCGCCACGGCCCGTTCGACTGCGTCCTCTTTGCGATCGGGCGCCATCCCAACACCGCGACGCTGGGCCTCGATCGCGCCGGCGTTGGCACGCGCCCGGACGGCGTCATTCCGGTGGACCGGCTGCAGCAGACCAACGCGACCGGCGTCTACGCGGTGGGGGACGTCATCGGCCACCACGAACTGACTCCCGTTGCGATCGCGGCGGGCCGCAGGCTTGCCGACCGTCTGTTCGGCGGTCAGTCCGGACGCGCGCTCGAGTATGAGAACATCGCCACGGTGATCTTCAGTCACCCGCCGATCGGCACGGTGGGGCTGACCGAGGACGAAGCCGTCGACCGTTTCGGCGACGGTGCGCGCGTGTACGAGACCCAGTTCACGCCCATGTACCATGGCTTCACCGCGCGGAAAGTGAAGATGGCGATGAAGCTGGTGGTGGCGGGGCCCGAAGAACGTGTCGTCGGCCTGCACGCGATCGGTCCTGGCGCGGACGAGATGCTCCAGGGGTTTGCGGTGGCCGTGAAGATGGGCGCCACCAAGCGGCAGTTCGACGACACGGTCGCCATCCATCCGACGGCTGCGGAAGAGATGGTGACCATGAAAACATCGCGACCGGCACACCGGTCCGAGATTCGGGAGGAAGGAAAGCCATGAGCACCAGTGCATCGCATCACCCCAGAGCCCACTTCGATCCGTATCACCTCGATCCGCGCGACATCCTCGAGCCGCCGGTCGGTCTGGGCAACATCCTGCGCAAGATCGGCCCGGGCATCGTGCTCGCCGCCTCCATTGTGGGATCGGGCGAACTCATCGCCACCACGGCGCTGGGTGCGAAGGTCGGCTACACGATGCTTTGGCTGGTGATCGTGAGCTGCCTCATCAAGGCGGTGGTGCAGGCCTTCCTCGGCCGCTACGTGATCGCGCGAGCCGAGACCGGACTCGACGCGGTGAACCACGTGCCGGGACCGCGCGGCAAGCACATCAACTGGGTCATCGTCGCGTGGGCCGCCATGGTGTTCATGACGCTGTTCCAGATCTGCGCGATGTTCATCGGCGTCTCGCAGGTGATGTTCCAGGTGACGACGATTCCCGTCTGGGTCTGGGTGCTCGCCTTCTGGGCACTCACGCTGGTGCTGCTGCTCGGGGGCGGCTACGAGCGGATGGAACGGCTCGCGATGGTGAAGGTGGGGCTGTTCACGCTCATCACGCTGCTTGCCGCGGTGCTGCTCATCGGCTCACCGAGCTTCTCGGTGGCAGACATGGCGTCGGGCTTCACGTTCCAGCTGCCGCAGGAAGGCATGGCGATCGCCATTGCCGTGTTCGGCATCACCGGCGTGGGCGCGACAGAACTCTACGTCTACACCTACTGGTGCGTCGAAAAGGGCTATGCCCGCTATACCGGTCCGTACGAGAACTCCGAAGCCTGGCGTCGCCGGGCACGCGGATGGGCGCACGTGATGAACGTGGATGTCGTCTTCTCCATGGTCATCTACACGGTCGCGACCGTCGCCTTCTACCTGCTCGGTGCGGGAATCCTGCACTCGACCGGCCAGGTGCCCAAGGGCGCGGACATGATTCCGGTGCTTTCCAACATCTACACGCAGACCCTTGGGGGCTGGGCGAAGTATCTCTTCTACGTCGGCGCGATCGTGATCCTCTTCGGCACCATCGTCGCGGCGACCGCCGGTCACTCGCGGATGTGCGCGGACCTGATGCGAGTGATGGGCAAGTTTCCGCGGGAAGACATGCGCTCGCGCCATCGGTGGCGTGACATCTTCGTCGTGGTGCTCACCGTGATCCCGGTCATCATGTTCTGGGTGTTCGGCCAGGCGCCTGTCGCGATGGTGACCTGGGGCGGCATGGCGCAGGCGGCAATGCTGCCGATCATCTCGTGCGCCACGCTGTATCTGTACTACAAGCACATGCGGCAGTCCCTGCAGGCGCCCGGCATCATGGTCGCGCTGCTGTGGATTGCTGCCATCTTCATCATCTTCTTCGTCATCCCGTCGCTCGCGCGGGAACTGCAGAAGATGTTTGCCTGAAGGAGCCTGTCATGACCATCGAACGCAGTCACGTACGCAAACGTCTGTCGCAACTCGTCGTCCACGGAGACACCGTGTATCTCGCCGGCATCGTTGCCGACGAGCCGGTTCCGGAGGATGCAGGTGCCCAGACCCGGAACATCCTCGAGAAGATCGACGCCCTCCTCAAGGAAGCGGGCAGCGACCGGAACAGCATGCTGTCTGCGACGATCTGGCTTTCCGACATCGCGCACTACGACGCGATGAATGCCGAGTGGGACCCGTGGGTGCCGGAAGGCGCCGCACCCGCGAGGGCCTGCGTCGAGGCGAAGCTCGCCGCGCCCAAGTACAAGGTGGAGATCCGGGTGGTCGCTGCAAAGACGGGCACGTAACGGCACCCTCGGGTGCCGTTACGCCGGGGCAGGGGCTCGGGGAGGGATCAGCCGAAGCGGCCCTTGCCGAGCTGCGCGGACGGCAGCTCGCCGAACATCGACCGGTAGTGCTGGCTGAAGGCGCTCGGGTGCCAGAAGCCCCAGCGCGCGGCAATGTCGCCGATCTTGCAGTTCGCCGGGTCGGCATTCAGCAGATCACGGCGTGCGCCGTCGAGCCGCAGACAACGGAGATACGTGCTCGGATTGACGCCGAGCGCGTGCTCGAACGCATAGTGCAAGGCGCGGCGATCTGCACCGAGGCGCGCGCACAGTTCCGTCACGCTCAATACGGCATCGGGTTCCGCGAGAATGATCTCGCGTGCGCGCTTCAGCAGCGGGGCGTAAGTCTCGCGCGGTCGACCTCGACGCACGGGTTCCACGCCTTCGGCGGCGACATCCAGAATGATGTTCATCGCGCGATCGCGGATCACCGCGAGGTCCTCCGGGGAGTTGAGCAGCTTCGGGTTCTCGCGCGCTTCGGCCAGCGTCTGCACACAGAACTGGCGAATCGCGGCGATCATCTCAGGGCGACGACGCAGCAGCGGCGTCATGTTCGACAGTGCCTTGCGGGCGGCAGGTCCGCGGCGCGAGGCAAACTCGTGCAGGGCATCGGCGGAACAGAGCAGGCCCACGCCATCGGCGCGCCGCGGCGACACCCACCACAGATCGGCGCTCGGCTTTACGGTGAGGACATGACCCTCTTCGACGGCATGACCACCAAAGGTGCCGTGCTCGCCCGTGAATGCCGGCTGGAACAGCGCGTACGCGTCGTGCACGAGCCGGCCCCGCACTTCCACGGACTGGCTGATCTGCTCCCGGAAGATCGAGACGCAGCCAGCCTGGAAGATCTCCACATCGGCACGGAAAGGACCGTTCGACAACTGCACGTAGGTCTGGTCGATACAGGCGTACAGCCGGGCGAGCCGGTGCGGATCGTTTGTGCGGACCTGGATGACCTGCGCATTGTCCGCATTCTCGCTGCTGCGCCCGCGGTCCTGAAACCCGTCTTCGGCAGCCATGAAATCGAGCGCCTTGGCAGAGTTTCCGGAATCCGGCGGAATACGCGCCGAACCTTCAGCGCCTGGGGGAGTACAGCGATCGGGACTTGGCGCGTCGGGACTTCTCGACGCCGGTGACGTGAGATCTCCGCCCGGAAGGGCGGCCAAGCTGGTGGAGGTCATGTGTAAAGGTCCGCATTTGTTGACGACTGGTTTTTTTGCGTACATGGCACAACGGCGCGTCAATGCATCGGATCTTCCGCCCGGTATGAAGCGCGACTTGACTGTACTGGTCGTGTGTGTAACAGGGATATCAGACTTGGGTCAATAATATGTTCACAAATTCCTAACCTTCCGACGGCGCCCCCGCGACAATCCGTCGCACCCACCAACCGCAATCGGGCGGCTAGAATCGGGAGAGGAGAAAGGGGCGAATGCAGGATTCTCAACACGTTACGGCGGCATCCCGCCGAAACCTTCACCGTCTGTGCCTGCTGCGCTGGGTGGCGCTCGCCGCCATGGCCGGCACGATCGGGGTCGCCACGGTCTGGCTGGAGCAGTCGCTCGCCCTCGGTCCGCTTGGCGCGGTCCTGGCAACCGCGACCGCGCTCAACCTCTGGACCTGGCGCCGCGTCCGGCAGCGGCGGCCGGTCGGGGACCGTGAGCTGTTCGTGCATCTGCTGGTCGATACGGCCACCCTCACGGGTGTGCTGTACCTGACGGGGGGGTGGGCGAACCCCTTCGTGTCGCTGTTCCTGCTGCCGCTGGTGATCGCCGCAACGATTCTCCCGGCCCGGGCCGCCTGGACGATGGCCGGCGCCACGTTCGTCTGCTACTCGCTCCTGGGCTTCTTCTTCGTGCCCCTGCCCCACCTGCACCACGGCGGCACGGATTTCGATCTCCACGTCTTCGGCATGTGGGTGAGCTTCACCCTCTCGGCGGGCATCATTGCCTACTTCGTCGTGCGCATGGCCGCCACCCTGCGGGATCGCGACAGACAGCTCGCCGCAGAGCGGGAGCGCACGTTGCGTGATCAGCATGTCCTCGCGATCGGCACTCTCGCGGCCGGGGCGGCCCACCAGTTGGGCACACCGCTGTCCACCCTCGCGGTCTCCCTTCGCGAACTGCAGCTCGACCGTCAGGACGACCCGACTCTCTGTACCGACCTCGAACGGATGCGGCAGCAGGTCGGCGTATGCAAGAACATCATTTCCGATCTGGTGGCCGCCGCCGGCCAGAGCCGGGGCGAAAGCGGCAAGTCGGAGGCCGTGGACACCTTCCTGGCGCAGACCCTGGACGACTGGCGCGCGCTCCGCCCGGGCGTGGAAATCGCCATCGCCTTCGACGGTCCCCAACCCGCCCCGCGCATCCTCGCCGAGCAGTCGTTGCGACACACGCTGGTGACCCTGCTCAACAACGCCGCCGACGCTTCGAAGGAGGGGATCGAACTGGTCGGCTCGTGGTCCGCCGAAAGTCTTGCGGTCGAGATCCGCGATACCGGCAGCGGCGTTCCCGGGCGGGTGCTCGCCCGTGCCGGTCGGGCGCCGACGAGTACCAAGGGGCCGGGACACGGCATCGGTCTCATGATCGCGAACGCCGCCCTGGAACGCCTGGGCGGTCGGGTCACCCTCACCAATCGCCGCGAAGGCGGAGCCTGCACCCGGCTCGAGCTTCCCCTGGGCGCTCTCATCACCCACCCCGCGTGACCCCGTCCTCCCTGCTCCTGGTCGACGACGACGACGTGTTCTGCGACGTGCTCTCCCGGGCACTCTCCCGCCGCGGCTTCCAGGTGGAAGTCCGGCATTCGGTGGACGCCGCCCTGGACTACCTCGGCCAGAGCATGCCCACCCACGCGGTCGTGGATCTGCGCATGCCCGGCCGGTCGGGCCTCACGCTCGTCGAGGAACTGCGGGCGTCATCGGCCTCCATGCGGATCGTGGTACTGACCGGCTACGCCAGCATCGCGACCGCCGTGGAAGCCATCAAGCTGGGAGCGACCCACTACCTCGCGAAACCCGCGGATGCCGACGAGATCGTCGCCGCATTCGGGTCGCCGTCGCTGGAAAAGGAGGAAGTCCCCACCCGCCCGCTGTCGGTGGACAGGCTGGAGTGGGAGCACATCCAGAAGATTCTGGCCGAGCATGCCGGCAACATATCGGCCACCGCACGGGCGCTCGGGATGCATCGGAGAACCCTGCAGCGCAAGCTCGGCAAGCACGCGCCTACGCGCAATCAGGTCGTCGAATCCTGAGAATTCGGCGGGGCGACGCGTACGGGTGGCGGAACTAGAAGCGGCTTATCAGTGACTTGACCGTAACGAGGACAGGCCGCCCCCTACGGGCGGAACCGCCCGATGGCGACGCAAAAGCGGCTCCAGAAAAAAATTAGGGCAACCTATGGAGGGGTTGCCCTAGAAACCCCCTAGCGGGGGGAGGAGACCTGCTTTTATTTGCGGCCCGGGTCAGGATTCCTGAAGGGTCGAACCGCAAATATTCTTTGCTGACGTATCAAAAGCTTAACAAAATGCCCGGAAATTCCTAGAGGGTAAGGCAACTTTTTTTGCCCTCGCTCCCTCTGGCGAGGCCCTGTCCAGAGCACCAGATCGCGGTCCCGGCCCGCTTCAATTCGCCACCCCGCTACCCCGCACGGTTAGCCGGTACTTACCAATATCCTTCACAACGCCCCGTTCATCGAACTGGATGACGAGCCGATGCGGAATCCTCGCGAGCCAGAAAACGGCCCATTCCCAATGCACTTCGCCACGGATCACGTAGAGACGGGCCGGCTCGCCGAGAATCTCGCGCACGTCTCGGCGGTTCGACTTGCCCGCCACAATACGCCGCACATCTCTTTCCTGGCGAGTCTCCTCGTTGTAGACGACCTTGCCCTGATCGTCGAAGACGAAGCGCAGTCCGGTGAATCGGAAGGGGTTGTTGCCGTACTCCCACACCTCCCGGCCCGTCGAGTCGAACCAGATTACCGAGGGTTGCCCTTGCCGGCGAAGGACGTCCGCGACGCTCTGCACTTCCACCCCCGGTGTTTCCGCCCGGGCGATCCCCGCAGACAGGCAGGACCCAGCCAGCACGACCGCCGCGATCGCACGCAGAGGCGCCCTCACGGCGCCACCTTCTTCGTCGACACGATCTTGCCCGCCGCGAAGCCGAGCGTCAGCGTGCCGCCCTGCGGCAATTGAAACTGCCAGCCCACGCTGTCTCCGTCCGGCACGATGCGATCGGGTGAACCGAGCAGCGATATGACCTCCGACGCGTGGGTTTCGGACACGACGATGGCCGCGATGTCCTCGGCGGTGCGGATCCGTTGCACGGACATCACCTTCCCGGCGGGATCGAACGAGTAGCGCCAGGCACCATTTCTGGTGACCTTGCGGTGGTACTCCCACACCTCCGTCCCGTCATCGCGGAAGCGGATCGCCTGCGGGAGGCCCCACTCCGCCCGAACCTCTTTCATGTCGGCGAGTTTGGTATCCGCGGCCCCTGCCTGCGGCCACCACAGCATCAATGCGAGGCCTGCGACAGCGCCCGCGCGGACGCTTCCGAAAAATCGCGTCGCGTTCAAACCCCGTTGCCCGGTTGCTTCCGTTTCAGTTCGCATCGTCCATCCGATGGAAAGTCCCTTCATGGTCCACTCACTATCCCGTTGGCTCACTGCCACCATGTTGCTCGCGGTCTCGGCCACGACCCACGCTTTCTGCGGCTTCTACGTCGGCCGCGCGGATACCAAGCTGTTCAATGCCGCCTCCAAGGTGATCCTCGTGCGCGACGACAACCGCACGGTGATCAGCATGCTCAACGATTACGCCGGCGACCCGAAGGAATTCGCACTCGTGGTGCC
>CAZEDA010000053.1:0-14816 GCA_964510915.1 uncultured Rhodocyclaceae bacterium
TACAACGCCGCCACCGACACCTATGGCGACATGGTGGAGATGGGTGTTCTGGACCCGACCAAGGTGACCCGCTGCGCCCTGCAGAACGCCGCCTCCGTGGCCGGCCTGATCCTGACGACCGACGCCATGGTCGCCGAACTGCCGAAGGACGAGTCGCCGATGCAAGGCGGCGGTGGCATGGGCGGCATGGGTGGCATGGACATGTAAGACCCGGTCCCGGCGGGCCTCCCCCGGAGGTCCGCAAGACCCGAAAAGCCCCGCGAGCGATCGCGGGGCTTTTTCGTTTGTGGGGCGGGATCGCGGCGCACTACACTCGGCTCACCACGAGTTTCCGCCTCTGCCATGACCCAGGACGCCGCCCATCCGATCGGTTCGACGCTTGCCGCCGGCGCCGTCGCGGAACTGCGCGGCCACGCCCCGTTCGACCGGATGACGAAGGATCACCTCGACTGGATGGTGGCGCGTCTGTCCCTCGTGTACTTTGCACCGGACAGCACGGTTCTCGCCCCGCCGCGCGGTCGCGATGACCACCTGTTCATCATCCGCTCCGGCGGCGTCGTGGGGTTCGACCCTGACCAGCGGGACGACGACTCGCCCCGCTGGCGCCTCTCCATCGGCGACTGCTTCCCGCTCGGCGCGCTGCTCGGACGGCGGGCGGTGACGAGCCGGTACCGCGCCGCCGGCGACCTGTTCTGCTATCGCCTTCCCGCCGAGGACTTCCACGCCCTGATGGCGGCGTCACCGCCGTTCCGGGACTTCGCGACGCAGCGGCTCTCGACGCTGCTTGCCGAATCGCGCCGATCGCTCCGGCGCGTCTCGCTGGAGGACGGCGGTCAGCCGCTCGACCGCATGCTGCGCGACGTCGTCTCCCCGAGCACCGTGATCTGCCGCGCGGGCGACCGGCTGCGGGACGTGCTCGAATCCATGCGCAGTGCGCGCTCGGATTCGATCCTGGTGGTCCGCGACGACCAGTCCGCCGACGGCATCTTCACGCTGCGGGACCTGCGCGACCGCGTAGTCCTCGCCGGCAGGTCAGCGGAGGTCCCGGTCGGGGAAGTGATGACCGCCGCCCCCGTCAGCCTCGACAGCTCGGCATACGCGTTCGAAGCCGCCGCCATCATGGCCGAGCACGGATTCCGTCACGTCGTGGTGACCGTGGACGGCCGCGCCGTGGGGATCGTCGCCGATACCGACCTGTTCTCCTCGACCCAGGTCGGCGTCGCGGCGGTCGCGAGCGCAATCCGGAATGCGCCCGACGTTACGCAACTGTCCCGTTGCGCGGAGCAGGTCCGCGCGCTCGGCCGGCAGCTCGGCGGTCAGGGAATGCCTGCGGAGCAGCTCACCCGTCTGGTGGCCACGCTCAACGACCACATCACGGTACGCGTGCTGCAGATCGAGTCCGCCGCTGCATCACTGAGCGATGCGCGCTACTGCTGGCTCGCATTCGGTTCCGAAGGTCGGCAGGAGCAGACCTTCGCGACGGACCAGGACAACGGTCTCGTGTTCGAGCCCGCTGTCGGGGAGCCGACCGAGCCCCTGCGCGCCCGCATGCTCGCGTTCGCTCGCCGGGTGAACGATTCGCTCGCGCTCTGCGGTTTTCCGCTGTGCAAAGGCGGTGTGATGGCCAGCAACGACAAGTGGTGTCTCACGGCAGAGGAATGGCGTGACGCGTTCTCCGCGTGGCTCTCCGCACCGGACGCCCAGGCCCTGCTGAACGCGGCGATCTTCTTCGACCTGAGACCGCTGGCCGGTGACATGGCGCTCGGCACACAGCTGCGTGAATGGCTCGCGCAGTCCGCGCAGGGAAGGACGGTGTTCCTGCGACTGCTGGCGGAAACCGCCATCGGACGCTCGCCGCCGCTCGGCATCCTCAAGGATTTCGTCGTGGCGGACCACGAGGGGCGGGAGGACACCCTGGACCTCAAGACGGACGGCGCCGCCATCTTCGTCGATGCCGCGCGAGTCATGGCGCTCGCGCAGGGCGTGCCGCTGTCCGGCACCGCCGAGCGCATCCGCGAAGCCGCAGCCCGTCGCCACCTGCCGGCTGCCGACGTCGACGGCTGGCTCGACGCCTTCCACTTCCTGCAGCAGACGCGGCTCGATCATCAGTTGCGCCGAATAGAAGCGGGCCAGCCGCCGGACAACTTCGTCGCCCCCGACGCGCTCAACGCGCTGGACCGTCGCATCCTTCGCGAAGCACTGCGTCAGGCGCGGCGGATCCAGGAGCGGCTGCGACTCGACTACCGCCTGTGACACGCCCATGCTGAGCTGGCTGCGCAGACCCCGGGTTCAGCTCGCGGAACCGCTGGCCTCCGTCGTGCGCGCCTGGCGGGACTCTCCACCGCCGGATGAGGATGCCTCGCCGGAGGAGACGCGGTTCGTCGTGGTCGACACCGAGACCACCGGCCTCGACCCGAATCGTGCGGAACCGCTCTCCATCGGCGCCTGCTCCGTGGTCTCCGGTGCGATCGACCTGTCCTCGTGCTGCCACGTCGGGCTGCGCCCGAGCAGTCCGAGCGACACCCGTAACGTGCTGGTGCATCGCATCGGCCACGGTGCGCAGGCCGAGGGCCTTCCTGTCGCCGAGGCCATGGCACAGTGGCTCGCCTACGCCGGTCGCCCCGTGTTCGTCGGCTTCCATGCCCGTTATGACGCCACGATCCTTTCGCGAGCCGCGCGGAGCACCCTCGGGATCGAACTGCCCATGAACTGGCTGGACGTCGGACTGCTGCTGCAGGCCACGCTCCCGGGTCTGGGGCCGCCCCATCCCGACCTGGATTTCTGGGCCGCGCATTTCGGCATCGCCGCGGGCGCCCGGCACACCGCGCTGGAAGACGCCTACGTGACGGCGTCCCTGTTCCTCGTGGTGCTCGGTATCGCGGCACCGGCCAGCCGCCGCCGCGTCCGGGATCTGCATGCCCTGCAGCGGGCCCGCCTCGCACACGCGCCAGCCTCGCCCGGCCACGTCCCGGGAGCATGACGCACCGCGGCATCGCAAACGCCGCAAGTCCTTTGCCGCTTTGACTTTTCCCGGGGTGCCGCATATCCTCGGGCGGCTGTGCGAGTTGGGTTCGCACCGCGTTATGGGAGCTCCGTGGCAGCAGTCGTTGAGGGACGCCTGCGCACGGCAACAGAGCAATGACAGGGTGTCCGGTGCGTTCGACGCACCCGCGCATCCACGCCCGAGGAGGAGGAATCCCAATGGCCCAAAAGCCAATGAACTGGGTCGCCATCGACCAGGACCCGCGTTTCCAGGAACTGCACCGCAAGAAGAGCGCGTTCCTCTGGGGCCTGATGATCTTTTCGATCATCTACTACTTCCTGCTCCCCATCGGCGCCGCCTACTTCACTGATCTCTTCAAGATCAAGGTGTGGGGCCCCATCAACGTCGGCCTCCTTTTCGCGCTCTCCGAATTCGTCGTCGCCTGGGGCATCGCCTGGATCTACGCCCGCCGTGCCAATACGGAGTTCGATTCCATGGCAGACCAGATCAATCGCGCAGCCAGTTCCATCGGGGGTGCCAAGTGAGCCACGCCATCGCCAAGACCTGCTCGCGTGCAGCCGGAACTCTCCTGCTCGGCGCACTGCCCTTCGCCGCAGCGGCCGCCGACACCAGCGCGGTGAACGAGAAGTTCCGCTGGCTCACGTTCCTCGTGTTCGGCGCCATCATCTCGATGACGATGTTCGTCACCTATCTCGCGGCCAAGCGCGTGAAGAGCGCGTCGCAGTTCTACGCGGCCGGCCGGTCGGTGAGCGGCATCCAGAACGGCTGGGCCATCGCGGGCGACTACCTGTCGGCCGCCTCGTTCCTGGGCATCGCCGGTCTCATATCGCTCTACGGTTACGACGGCTTCATGTATTCGGTGGGCTGGCTGGTGGCGTACATCACCGTGCTGCTCGTGATCGCCGAGCCCTGCCGCAACATCGGCAAGTACACGCTGGGTGACATCCTCGCCTTCCGCAACGACCCGAAGTCCGCCAAGACGGTGGCAGCGCTCTCCACGATCACCGTGTCGATCTTCTATCTCACCGCGCAGATGGTCGGTGGCGGCGTGCTGGTGAAGACGCTCATCGGCATCGACTACGAAGTGTCGGTGATTGCGGTGGGTGTGCTGATGCTCGCCTACGTGCTGTTCGGCGGCATGGTTGCCACGACCTGGGTGCAGATCATCAAGGCCATCCTGCTCGTCACGGCCTCCATCATGCTCGTGATCTTCACGTGGGCGCCCTACGGCTTCTCGCTGCCCGGCTTCCTGCAGGCCGCGGTCGACTCCGCGAACGTGCAGGGCCAGGTCACCAAGCTGATCGGTGACGCCGCGAAGAACATGTCGCCCCAGGAACTCGGCCAGCGCTTTCTCGAGCCGGGCCTGTTCCTCAAGAACCCCATCGACCAGATCTCCCTGGGCATGGCGCTCGTTCTCGGCACGGCCGGCATGCCGCACATCCTGATGCGCTTCTTCACGGTGCCCACCGCGAAGGATGCCCGGGTGTCCGTCATCTGGGCCATGGGCATCATCGGCGGCTTCTACGTGCTGACGCTTTTCCTGGGCCTGGGCTCTGCCATCAACGTGGGCCAGGCCGAGATCACGCGGATCGACAAGGGCGGCAACATGGCCGGCCCGCTGCTCGCCCAGTTCCTCGGCGGCGGGGCGGACAGCATGCTCGGCAACCTGTTCCTCGCGTTCGT
The DNA here is from genome assembly GCA_964510915.1 of uncultured Rhodocyclaceae bacterium. Taxonomy (GTDB): domain Bacteria; phylum Pseudomonadota; class Gammaproteobacteria; order Burkholderiales. The sequence goes on from CAZEDA010000053.1 coordinate 4,688, forward strand.
GGCAGCCGTGGCCTTCGCGACGATCGTCGCGGTGGTGGCGGGTCTCGTGCTGGCGTCCGCCTCGGCCATGTCCCACGACATCTGGGTGGGCGTGGTGCGAGGCGAGAGCGCCACGCAGGAAGAGGAAGTTCGCGCGGCCCGCATCTGCTCCATCATCGTGGGCATCGTGGCCATCGCCATCGGCATCCTGGCCAAGGGGCAGAACGTGGCGCACCTGGTGGCGCTGGCGTTCGCGGTGGCGGCTTCCAGCAACCTGCCATGCGTGCTGCTCACTCTGTACTGGCGCAAGTGCAATACCGGGGGCATCGTCGCCGGGATGATCATCGGGTCGGTCACGGCGATCGGCCTCGTGATGGTCTCGCCGAACATGACCTACCCGACCATCGTCAAGGCCAACAGCGAGAAGGCGATCAAGGCGGCAGACGACAAGCTCGTCACGCTCAACGCCGATCTGGCTGCGGCTGCCGACGAAGCCGCCAAGACCAAGATCCAGACCGCCATTGCCGCACAGGAGAAGGCCAAGAAGACGGCGCTCGACAACGTCGCCAAGCTGGGCGATGCCACGACGAGCCTGGTGGGTCTCGACAAGCCGCTCATCGAACTGAAGAACCCGGGCCTCATCTCGATCCCGCTGGGCTTCCTCGCCGTGATCTTCGGCTCGCTGCTGTACCGCGACAAGCGCGCCGACGACATGTGGGACGAGCTCTACGTCCGGCAGAACACCGGTATTCACGCCGAGGGTGCTGTCGCGCACTGACGACCATCCCGGCATGCCAGGACCCCGGGAGTCCGCTCCCGGGGTTTTTTTTCGGTCGGACGGCCGGCGTTCCGCGGCTACAATTCGGGACTTCGCCCGCGGCCCGCAAGCCTGCGACAAAACGAGCCGCCTTCCTTACCTGCCAAGACCCGATGCTGACGTTCCAAGAACTCATCCTGACCCTCGAGACCTACTGGGGACGTCAGGGATGCGCCCTGCTGCAGCCCTACGACATGGAGGTGGGCGCAGGCACCTCGCACACCGCCACCTTCCTGCGCGCCCTCGGGCCCGAGCCCTGGCGCGCAGCCTATGTGCAGCCGTCGCGGCGGCCGAAGGATGGCCGTTACGGCGAGAACCCGAACCGCCTGCAGCACTACTACCAGTACCAGGTCGTGCTGAAGCCCGCCCCCGAGAACATCCTGGACCTGTATCTCGGCTCCCTGGAAGCCATCGGTCTCGATCTCAAGCGCAACGATGTCCGCTTCGTCGAGGACGACTGGGAGAACCCGACGCTCGGCGCCTGGGGACTCGGCTGGGAGGTCTGGCTGAATGGCATGGAAGTGACGCAGTTCACCTACTTCCAGCAGGTGGGCGGTCTCGACTGCAAGCCGGTGCTGGGCGAGATCACCTACGGCCTCGAACGGCTGTGCATGTACCTGCAGGGCAAGGAGAACGTGTTCGATCTCGTGTGGACACCGGGCATCACCTACCGGGACGTGTACCACCAGAACGAGGTGGAGCAATCGACCTACAACTTCGAGCACTCGAACGCCGCGTGGCTGCTGCGGCAGTTCAACGATTTCGAAGGTGAGGCCAAGCGTCTCATCGAGGCCGGACTCCCGCTCCCGGGTTACGAGATGGTCCTGAAGAGCGCCCACGCCTTCAACATGCTCGATGCGCGCGGCGCGATCTCCACCACCGAACGCGCCGGCTACATCGGCCGCATCCGCGCGCTGGCCCGCATGGTGGCCCAGGCGTATTTCGAATCCCGTGAGCGCCTTGGCTTTCCGATGCTCGCGACCGCGAAGGGGGGCACGCCATGACAGCGCATCCCCTGCTCGTGGAGCTCGTCACCGAAGAGCTGCCACCGAAGGCGCTCTTCCAGATCGGCGAGGCCTTCGCCACGAAGATCGCCGAAGGACTGCGCAAGCGCGGTCTGCTCGACCCCGCTGTCACCACGACCCCGATCATGTACGCGACGCCACGCCGGCTTGCCGTCCGGATCGACGGCGTCCTCGCGCGTTCGCCCGATTCGCCGCGGCGTGAGAAGGTGCTGCCGGTCAGCGTGGCGTTCGACGCCAACGGACAGCCGACGCAGGCGCTCGCGAAGAAGCTCGCGGCGATGCAGGCTTCGCACGTGGATCCGGGCACGCTCGAACGCGCGTCCGACGGCAAGGCCGAGAGCCTCTTCTACAGTTTCGTGGCCCCGGGCGTGGCATTGGAGCAGGCGCTGCAGCAGTCTCTCGACGAAGCCGTGGCGCAATTGCCGATCCCGAAGGTCATGCACTACCAGCGCCCCGACGGCGCCGAGGTGAACTTCGTCCGGCCGGCCCATCGGCTCGTGGCGCTGCACGGCTCGCAGATCGTCCGGGTGACGGCACTCGGACTTTCCGCGGGTCGGGAGAGCTTCGGACACCGCTTCCTCGGCAAGCGCGCCATTTCCATCGATTCGGCCGACAGCTACGAAACGCAGCTCGACCGCGAAGGCGCGGTGGTCGCTTCCTACACGGGCCGGCGCGACGCCATCCGGAATGCGCTGAACGCCGCGGCCGCCCGGCACCAGGCCCACCTCGCCGAGCATGCTGCTTTGCTCGACGAAGTGACGGCTCTGGTCGAACATCCCGTCGTGTACGCAGGTCAGTTCGATCCGGCTTTCCTCGCCGTGCCGCAGGAATGCCTCATCCTTTCGATGAAGCAGCACCAGAAGTACTTCCCGCTCGTGGACAGTGCGGGGAAACTGCTCGCGCGCTTTCTGATCGTTTCGAACCTGCGCACCGACGACCCGTCGCAGATCGTCCAGGGCAACGAGCGCGTCCTGCGCGCCCGCCTTGCGGACGCGAAGTTCTTCTTCGACCAGGACCGCAAGCAGACACTCGCGAGCCGCGTCGAGAAGCTCGGTGCGGTCGTGTACCACAACAAGCTCGGCAGCCAGCTCGAACGCGTGCGTCGCATCACCAGGGTCGCGGGTGAGATCGCCCGTCTTCTCGGGGCCGATGCCGACAAGGCGGAACGCGCTGCGCATCTGGCCAAGGCTGACCTCGTCACGGACATGGTGGGGGAGTTTCCCGAACTGCAGGGTCTCATGGGGCTCTACTACGCGCGTCACGACGGCGAGGACGATGCCGTCGCCCAGGCGATAGAGGCCCACTACCACCCGCGCTTTGCCAACGACACGCTGCCTGCCGACAACATCGGCGCTGCAGTCGCGCTCGCGGACAAGCTCGACACCCTGACCGGGATCTACGGCATCGGCCTCGTGCCCACCGGCGACAAGGACCCGTTCGGTCTTCGCCGTGCGGCCCTGGGTGTGCTGCGCATGCTCGTGGAGAAACCACTGCCGCTCGACCTGCTGCGCCTGCTCGCCATTGCACGCAGCGCGTTCGCCGGCGAGGCGGTGTCGCAGAGTGTGGCAGCGGATCTGCACCAGTTCATGCTGGAGCGGCTCAGGCACTACCTGCGCGAGCGCAGTTTCGAAGTCGCCACGATCGATGCCGTGCTGTCCCAGAATCCGACCCGGATCGACCTCGTCGTGCCGCGCATCGAAGCCGTGCGCGCCTTCCAGGCCTTGCCGGAATCCGCGAGCCTCGCGGCCGCCAACAAGCGCATCCGCAACATTCTCCGCAAGAACGACGCGTCCGGCGCCAAGACGGTCGATGCCAATCTGCTTCCCGAAGCGGCGGAGAAGAGTCTCTACGACGCCATGCAGGCGCTCGAGCCGCGTGTGATGTCCCTGATCGACGCCGAGGACTACACGGAGGCGCTCAAGCTCCTCGCGGGCCTTCGCGAACCGGTGGACACCTTCTTCGAGCAGGTGATGGTCATGACCGACGAGCCGCTGATCCGCAACAACCGCCTTGCCCTGCTCGGCCGTCTCGAATTCCTCATGAATGGCGTGGCGGACATCTCGAGGCTCGCCGCGTGAAGATCGCCATCCTGGACCGCGACGGCGTGATCAATCGCGACAGCGAGCAGTTCATCAAGAGCCCGGAGGAGTTCCACATGATTCCGGGCAGCGCGGAGGCGATCGCGCGGCTCAACCACGCCGGCTATCACGTCGTGGTCGCAACGAACCAGTCCGGTGTCGGCCGCGGCCTGTTCGACATGGCCACGCTCAACGCCATCAACGAGAAGATGATGCGGCTCGTGGGCCTGTCGGGCGGGCGCATCGACGCCGTGTTCTACTGCCCGTGCGCCGCCGATGCCAACTGTGAATGCCGCAAGCCCCAGGCGGGCATGTTCCGCGAGATCGCGGAGCGCTACGGCATCGATCTCACCGGCGCGCCGAGCGTTGGCGACTCCCTGCGCGACCTGCAGGCCGGTGCGCAGGTAGGCGCCCAGCCGATCCTCGTGCTCACCGGCAAAGGCCAGAACACGCGCGCGACCGGCGGGCTGCCCGAAGGCACACGCATTTACGCCGACCTTGCCGAGGCGGCACGCGCGCTGGTCGGCTGAGGATGCTGCCGATCGTCGTCATCCGCTCCCTCGTCTTCTTCGTCCTTCAGAGCGCCCTGACGGTCATCTTCGCCATCATCGCGCTGCTGACCTTTCCCCTCGGCGCTCACACCCGCTATCGGATCATCAGCCTCTGGTCACGCATCGTCGTCCGCCTCGCGTGGTGGATCTGCGGCGTGCGCTACCGCGTGCTCGGCGCGGAGCATCTGCCCGACGCCCCCAGCATCGTTCTCGCCAAGCATCAGTCCGCGTGGGAAACACTCGCGCTGCAGGTCGTGCTGCCGCCGCAGGTGTGGGTCCTGAAGCGCGAGCTGCTGCGCGTGCCGTTCTTCGGCTGGGGACTTGCGATGATGAACCCCATCGCGATCGACCGCCGCGCGGGCACGAAGGCGCTCAAGCAGATGCTGGTGCAGGGGCGGCAGCGACTCGCCGACCGGTTCTGGATCGTGATGTTTCCGGAAGGCACCCGTGTCGCGCCCGGCCAGCGGGGGCAGTACTTCATCGGTGGCGCATGGCTCGCCACGCAGACGGGTGCGCCTGTCGTGCCCATCGCGCACAACGCCGGGACGCTCTGGCCGAAGGGCGCGTTCCTCAAGTGGCCGGGTACCATCACCATCACCATCGGCGCACCGCTGGACCCCAGCGGCCTGAAAGCCGACGAACTGAACCGAAGGGTCGAGTCATGGATCGAGGCCGAGGTCGAGCGCCTGGGTTCGGCGCGGACCTGACGGGAGACATGTTCCCCGTCGGCGCGGTGGAACAGCCGCGCCGGATCCTGCTGCGCGATCGCGAGATTCCCTACGTGCTGAAGCGCTCGCGCCGCCGCGCGCGCATCGCGTTTCTCGTGGACGAAGGCGGCCTGTCGGTGCATGCGCCCTGGAATGCACCCGAGACGCACGTGGAGTACGCGATCCGCATGGCGGAAAAGTGGATCCTCCGCAAGCTCGAGCAGTGGTCCGGCCGGACACCCGCCCGGACGCTCCAGTGGCAGACCGGCGACATCGTCGAGTATCTGGGCAGCCCCGTCCCGATCGACGTGATCGAGGATCCGTTCCACAAGCGCGCGGAACTGCGGGACGACCGGCATCTGATGGTGCGGGTGCCGAGAGCGAATTCACCCGGAATGGTCCGTGAGCTCGTGATCGGCTGGTACCGCAGGCACGCCACAAGACACTTCTCGGAGCGGCTTGGCCATTTCGCCACGGCACTCGGCGTGGCGACACCGAAGCTGTATCTCACCAACGCGACCACCCGGTGGGGCAGCTGCAATGTGCAGGGGCATGTGCGGCTCAACTGGCGCCTCATGCAGGCGCCGCCTTCGCTCGTCGACTACGTCGTCGCGCACGAGACCGCGCACCTGCTGCACCTGAACCACTCGGCGCGATTCTGGAAAGCGGTGGGACGCATCTACCCCGACTACGAATCGGCCCGCACCACGCTCGCGGCGATGAGCCGCCATTACATGGCGTTGTGAGTCGGCTACACTCGATCCATGACTCCGCGCTGCCTTTCCTGCCTGCTCGCGACCGCCGTCCTCCTGGGCGCATGCGGTCTCAAGGGGCCGTTGTACCTGCCCGATCCGGCGAACGAGGCGAAGACGCCCCCGCCGGCAAAGACCACCCCCGTCCCCGAGAAAAAGTGAACGCATTTCCCCTCATCGACGGCGCCCTGCACGTCGAAGGCGTGCCGCTCGCCGAGATCGCTCGTCGCTTCGGCACGCCCTGCTACGTCTATTCGCGCGCCGCCCTCGAAGGCGCCTTCCGCGCCTTCCAGTCCGCGCTTGCCGGTCGCGACCACCTGATCTGCTACGCGATGAAGGCCAACTCCAACATCGCGATCCTCGATCTGTTCGCGCGCCTCGGCAGCGGCTTCGACATCGTGTCCGCGGGCGAACTGCGCCGCGTACTCGCCGCGGGCGGCGATCCGGGACGGGTGGTGTTCTCCGGTGTCGGCAAGACGGAAGCGGATATCCGCGCGGGGCTGGAAGCGGGGATCCTCTGCTTCAACGTGGAATCGCGCAGCGAACTCCACCGGCTCTCGGCGATCGCCGCCGCGTCGGGCAAGACGGCTTCCGTCAGCCTGCGCGTGAACCCGGACGTGGACGCGGGGACCCATCCCTACATCTCCACCGGCCTCAAGGAGAACAAGTTCGGCGTGGCCTTCGAGGACGCCGTGCTGCTCTACCGCGAGGCGGCGTCTCTGCCCGGACTGCGCGTCGTCGGCATCGATTGCCACATCGGCTCGCAGATCACCGAGGTCGCTCCCTTCGTCGATGCCCTGGACCGGATCCTGGGCCTCGTGGATCGACTCGCGTCCGAAGGCATCCGCATCCATCATCTCGATGTGGGCGGCGGCCTTGGCATCCGCTACGCCGACGAAACGCCGCCCGCTGTCTCCACCTACGTGGATGCTCTGCTCCGTCGTCTGGAAGGCAGGCAGCTCAAGCTCATGTTCGAACCCGGTCGTGCCCTGGTCGGCAACGCGGGCCTGCTGCTCACGCGAGTGGAGTACCTGAAGCCGGGGCCGGCCCGCAGTTTCGCGATCGTGGATGCCGCGATGAACGACCTCATGCGTCCGTCGCTCTATGACGCCTTTCACGACATCGTGCCGGTGCACCCCCGGTCCGGCCCGCCCTCCCGGTACGAAGTGGTGGGCCCCGTCTGCGAGAGCGGGGACTTCCTGGGCCACGACCGCAGCCTGACGCTGGCCGAAGGCGACCTCCTGGCGGTGTTGAGCGCCGGTGCCTACGGGATGAGCATGGCCTCGAACTACAACACCCGGCCCCGCGCGGCCGAAGTGCTGGTGGACGGCGCATCCGCACACGTCATCCGGGAACGCGAAGCCGTGGACAGCCTCTACGCACTGGAACGCCGGCTCCCTCAAGGCTAGGAACGCTCACCAGTTTCGGTGAGGGTCGTCTGGCCCGCCGCCGCGGCTGCGGGTATATTCGGGCGTCAGTCTGCGGCGGCCGCGGATGATCAAGCCGGAACGACGGAGGGGGAGATGAGCGACCAAGTGAAGTACGTCCTCGACGAAGAGAGGATTCCCAGGACCTGGTACAACCTGATGGCGGATCTTCCGACACCGCCGCCCCCGGTTCTGCACCCCGGCACGCTCAAGCCGGTCGGGCCCGACGATCTGGCGCCGCTGTTCCCGATGTCGCTCATCATGCAGGAGGTCTCCACCGAGCGGGACATCGAGATTCCGGGCCCCGTCCGCGACGTGTATCGCCAATGGCGTCCGTCGCCCCTGTATCGGGCGCGTCGTCTCGAGAAGGCGCTGCAGACGCCCGCGCGCATCTACTACAAGTACGAAGGCGTGAGTCCCGCCGGCAGCCACAAGCCGAACACCGCCGTGGCGCAGGCCTTCTACAACAAGGAAGCCGGCATCCGGAAGATCTCCACCGAGACCGGCGCGGGGCAATGGGGTTCGTCGCTGGCGTTTGCCGGCGCCTTGTTCGGCATCGAAGTTCAGGTGTTCATGGTGCGGGTGTCCTTCAATCAGAAGCCCTACCGCCGCGCCCTGATGGAAAGCTACGGCGCCCGCTGCGTGGCGAGCCCGTCGATGGAAACCAACTTCGGCCGTGCCCTGCTCGCCAAGTCGCCCGACAACAACGGCAGCCTGGGAATCGCCATCTCCGAAGCCGTCGAAGTCGCAGCGACCAACGCCGACACCAACTACGCGCTGGGCTCGGTGCTGAACCACGTGCTGCTGCATCAGACCGTCGTGGGCCAGGAAGCGATCGCCCAGCTGGAACTCGCGGGCGACTACCCGGACATCGTCGTCGGCTGCACCGGCGGCGGGTCGAACTTCGCCGGCATCGCGTTCCCGTTCATCGGTGCCCAGCTTCGCGGCGGCCGCAAGGTCCGCGTGATCGCCGTCGAACCGGCGGCCTGCCCGAGCCTCACGCGCGGGCGCTATGCCTACGACTTCGGCGACACCGGCCACATGACACCCCTCGCGAAGATGCATACCCTCGGGTCGGCGTTCATGCCACCCGGTTTCCACGCCGGAGGCCTGCGCTACCACGGCATGGCGCCGCTCGTGTCGCACGTGAAGGAACTCGGCCTGATCGAGGCGAAGGCCTACCACCAGACCGCCTGCTTCGATGCGGGTGTGCTGTTCGCGCGGAACGAAGGCATCCTGCCCGCACCCGAGGCCAATCACGCCGTGAAAGGCGCCATCGACGAAGCCATCCGCTGCAAGGAAGAAGGCGTGTCGAAGGCGATCCTCTTCAACCTTTGCGGCCACGGCCACTTCGACATGCAGGCCTACATGGACTACTTCGCCGGCAAGCTCGTGGATCAGAACTACGACGAGAGCGAACTCGCGATGGCCCTCGCCGGGCTGCCATCGGTTCCGGAGCCCGTCTGACATGGTCCTTGATCTGCTGCGCCAGCTCGACTACCTCGCCATCCTCGTAGCGGCTGTGGCCGGTGTGATCGTGGGCGCAATCTGGTACATGCCCAACGTGCTGGGCAACGCCTGGATGGCCGCCCTCGGACGCCGGCAATGGAATCTCGGGGATCCCCGGAAGGCCATCGTGGTCCGCAGTGCCGCCACGGCGCTCACCGCCTTTGCGCTGGCGGTCCTGCTGACCGGCGGCGGGGTGACGACACTGGCCGGCAGCCTTCGCCTCGGCGCGGTCGTGTGCCTCGGGGTGGTGGTACCGACCATCGTGTCCGACTACCGGCTCGCCGGCTGGTCCACGAGTCTCATCATGATCACGGCCGCGCATCGCATCATTCACATCATGGTGATGTGCGCCGTGCTGGGGAGCGTCCGCCTCCTCACTTGAGGAACCGGCGCGGGTCCGCAATCCGGGCCCGCGCTTCGCAGTGTCGCCGGGTGGTACGTCTTGTGCACGCCGGGGTAGCCGGTTAGCCCCGACCGATCGGGGTACCTGGCGGGTACGGCGTCGTGCCACCGCCATGGTGCGGCGAGTCCGCCGGACAGCCCGACCCGACACCACCCGATGCTCTTCAATTCCTACAGCTTCATCCTGCTGTACCTGCCGGTCACCTTCGCGATCTTCTTCGCGCTGGGGGCTCGCCGCCCGCTCTTCGCGGCGGCCTGGCTTGCGGCCGCCTCCCTGTTCTTCTACGGGTGGTGGAATCCGGTCTACGTCTTCCTGCTGCTCGCTTCCATCGCGTTCAACTACACGATCGGACGCATCCTGGCACAGGGACACGGCGGACCGGAAGGCCGGGCCTCCAGGGCCGTGCTGACCTTCGGGATCGCTGCGGACCTCCTGCTGCTGGGCTACTACAAGTACGCCAACTTCTTCCTCGACGCCGCAGCGTCGCTCGCGGGCGCCGATGCCGGCCTGTCCCTCGGGGACATCGTGCTGCCGCTGGGCATCTCGTTCTTCACCTTCACGCAGATCGCCTTCCTGGTCGACACCTACCAGGGCAAGGTGAAGGAAACGAACTTCGTGCACTACGTGCTGTTCGTCACGTACTTCCCGCACCTGATCGCGGGACCGGTGCTGCATCACAAGGAAATGATGCCGCAGTTCGCCGACACGGCGAACTACCGCCCGAACTTCGAGCGGATCGCGGTCGGGCTCACCTTCTTCGCCATCGGCCTGTTCAAGAAGGCCGTGCTGGCAGATGGCATCGCCCCATACGCCAATGTGTCGTTCAAGGCCATCGCCGACGGGCAGACTCTGACGTTCCTCGAAGCCTGGGGCGGCTCCCT
>CAZEDA010000054.1:0-14774 GCA_964510915.1 uncultured Rhodocyclaceae bacterium
GCATCCCGGGAAAGTCGACGCTCGGCGTTGTCGAAATGACGCCCTCCCGTTCGACTACGCGGTATCGGCGCCTGTCGCCCGCGCCCCGAGGAGGCTCCCATGAAGTATCTGTGTCTCGTCCATTACGCCGAAGCCGAGGTATACGGAGGCCTGTCCCAGGAGGAATGGCGGGCCCTCGTCGGACAATGTCTCGCCTACGGTGAGCACGTTCGTTCGAGCGGACATTTCCTGGGCGGCCATGCGCTTCTGCCAGTCCACACGGCCAAGACCGTTCGCGCGCACGGCGCCGGGGTGACGGACGGTCCGTTCGCCGAGACCAAGGAACAGCTCGCGGGCTACTACCTGTTCGAATCGCGGGACCTGAACGAGGTGATCCGCGTGTCGTCTGGCATTCCGCCGGCGCGGCTCGGGAGCATCGAGATCCGGCCGGTCGAGGGCGCGCCCGCGTCGCTGCCGGAGACACCGATGGTCGCGACCCGGCCGCGCTTCCTGTGCCTGCTCTACGGTACGGAACGCGCCACCTCCCTCGATGCCCTGATCGGCACGACCCCTTCATCGATCGTCGCCCTCGCCGGCCTGCGCATCGCAACACCCGACACCGCCACGACGTTACGTGTCCGGGACGGTCGCGTAGGCCTCATGGACGGACCGGCCGCCGCACCGAACCCGCCGCTCGATGCCGTGATCGCCGTCGAGGCCGACAGCGTCGACAGCGTGCTCGGGTGGGCTGCGACGCTCCCGGTCAGCGGGGGCGGTGGCGTCGAAGTCCGCCCCGTGCGGGACCTGCTGGCCGAATAGCCGCCTCCACGGCCCGTCGAGATTTTCTTTTGCCGGGTCTGTCGAAATCGGTGTTTCGCATTCGACTACCGGACAAGAAGGCGCTGCCGCCGCAGCGCCCCAGCCAGAGGAGGCTCTGCCATGCAAGTTCAGCCGTACGTCTTCTTCAATGGTCGTTGCGAAGAAGCCCTCGCGTTCTACCGCCAGGCGCTCGGCGCCGAGACCGTCACCCTGATGCGCTTCCGCGAGAACCCCGACCCGCCTGGTCCCGGATGCATTGCGCCCGGGCTGGACGAGAAGGTCATGCACGCCGAGTTTCGCGTCGGGTCTTCGACGATCATGGCCTCCGATGGCATGGCGGACGGGAAACCCGTCGGATCGGGCATCTCTCTGTCTCTGACAGTGGACTCCCCGGAGAAAGCGAAACAGGTGTTCGATGCACTGGGCGCCGATGGCGGCGCAGTTCAGATGCCGATGGGACCGACGTTCTTCTCTCCCGCCTTCGGCATGGTGGCAGACCGCTTCGGTCTGTCCTGGATGGTCTACGTGGCCCCCTGAAACAAGGAGCAGACAATGCGATTCATGATGCTGATGATCCCGAAAGGTTACGAGACGGCCGCGCCGGGCACGATGCCGGAAGCCGACCGTGTCGCGGAGATGATGAAGTTCAACGAGGAGTTGCAGAAGAGCGGTGCGCTGATCGCGCTCGACGGACTGCACCCGCTGTCGATGGGCGCACGCGTCACGTTCGAGAACGGCAAGCCAATGGTGACGGACGGCCCGCACATCGAAACGAAGGAAGTGCTCGGCGGTTACTGGATCATCGACGTGCCGTCGAAGGAGGCCGCCGTCGCCTGGGCGTCGCGCTGCCCGGCCTCGCCGAACGAGATGATCGAGATCCGTCAGATCATGGAGTTCGCCGACTTTCCGCCCGACGTGCAGGAAGTCGCCGCGGACTTCGAAAAGATGCTGACGGACTCGCCGCACACGCGATCGTGAACGCGATCCGTATCGAAACGCGTTCCGAAGCCGGGCGCGCCGAAGTCCGCGCCAGCACGATTCTCGACCATCCCCGGGACATCGTGTTCGCGGCCTTCGCGGACGCTTACAGCCGCGCGCAGTGGTGCGCACCGCCCGGTGCCGGGTTCCGATATCTGGAGTCTGCCTTCGCCATTGGCGCGCGCGATATCTTCGAGTGCGCGGGGCCGGGAGGCAGGACACTCCGCGGCGAAGTGCGCTACGAAGACATCGTGCCGGACCTGCGGATTGCCTACCGCGAGACACTGTTCGACGGCGATGAACGCGTTTCGTCCGCATCGGTCACCGTCGCGTTCGATGCGCCGACCGCCGGGTCGACACAAGTCACGATGGGCGCAGCCCTCGAAGCCGGGTCCACGCCGGAGCTGGTTGCCAGCTATGGCGCCGGCCTACGGATCGCGCTGGAAGGGCTGGGCAAGTGGCTGGCCCGACCGCAGCACGAATCCTCTCACCCCGCATCGTCTTCAGGAGAGTCCCCATGACCGCGCCGTATCCCTGTCTGTGGTTCCACGGCACCGCCCAGGCGGCTGTCGACTTCTACCTCTCCGTCTTCGAAGAGTCACGTGTCATCGAGACCACGCGCTACCCGGAAGGTCTGCCAGGAGAACCGGGCTCGCTCCTGACGATCTTGTTCGAGATCGCCGGACAGCGCTTCCTGGCGCTCAATGCCGGGCCCGAGTTCACGTTCTCTCCGGCGGTGTCGTTCGTGATGGAGTGTGACTCGCAGGCACAGATCGATCGGCTGTGGGATCGTCTGTCGGAAGGCGGTCAGCCGATGTCCTGCGGATGGGTGACAGACCGTTTCGGCGTCACCTGGCAGACGGTCCCGCGGATGCTTCTGCGTGTGTTTCTCGAGCCGGACAGCCCGTCCAAGCAGCGCGTCGTCCAGGCCATGCTGACGATGGAGAAGCTGGATATTGCTGCGCTGGAAGCGGCGCGGGATGGGTGAGCGGCGCCCCGGACAGAGTCCGGGCTACGGAATTCGACTTGCGACGCGACATCTCCGATGCAATGCCCCGGGCGGAGCCCGGGCTACGCATTCGGGGTAGCCCGGACTTTGTCCGGGCATGGAATGCAGTCGCCGGACGAAACGCCGGCGACTCGTCGACCTACAACCGGAAGCGTGCCACCGACCGGGCGAGGTCCTCGGCGAGACCGCTGGTCGCTCGCAGCGACGCTTCGGTCTCGCGCAGCGCAGCGCTGCTTGCCTGAATCACGGAATTGACCTGCTCGGCGCGGCGCGCCATGTCGCTGGTCGCGGATGCCTGCTCGGAAGTGGCGCCGGAGATGTCGCGAATGCGCGTGACCACGTCGTTCATCTGCACGCGGATTCCCTGGATGCCCTGCGTCGCGCTCTCCACCAGCGCCACGCTCGACGACACGATCGACTGCGCATCGCCCATCCCGTTCACCGCACTGCCCATCTCCGTGCGGATCGAGTCGATCATCCGCCCGATCTCCACCGTCGCCGACGACGTCCGCTCCGCCAGCTTGCGCACCTCGTCCGCCACCACCGCGAATCCCCGGCCCTGCTCCCCCGCTCGCGCCGCCTCGATCGCCGCATTGAGCGCCAGCAGGTTCGTCTGATCCGCGATGTCCTTGATCGCCCCAACGATCCCCGCGATCTCCTCCGAGCGGCTGCCCAGGCGGCCCACCACCGTCGACAGCGTGCTCATCGTGTCCGCGACCCGTCCGATCTCCTGCTTCACCTGCTCCACCGATTCCGCGCTGTGCGCCGAACGCTCGTCCGCCTGGGTCAGCACGCCCTCCGCATCACGCACGACCTCGGCCACATGTCCGATGCTGACGGTCACCTGCTCGACGGCCGCGGCCGTCGCGCTGAGGTCTTCCGACTGCCGAGATACGTCGTGGGTGATGCGCGTCGTGGTCTCCGCGGCGCGACCCACGTCGCTCGTGACCTGCCGCGCCTGTTCCTGCACTTCCCGGAACATCCCGTGCAGACGCTCGAGGAAGCGGTTGAAGGCCGTGGCCGCCTGCGCGACCTCGTCCTGCCCTTCCACCTTCAGGCGGACGGTGAGATCGCCCTCGCCCTGGGAAATCTCGCCCATCGCATCACGCAACGCGTGCAGGCCGGCCAGCAGTTTGCGCGACGCAAGCATCCCGAGGCCGAACGCCAGGACAAGCACCACGACCGTCGCACCGAGCAGCATTGCCAGCAACCCGTTCAAGGGCTTCAGGGCGGCATCGCGGTCCACCATGACCGCCACCATCCAGTCGGCACCGGGGACGGCCCGCAACGTCAGGAAAAAGGCCTTGCCGGAGGCATACGCCACTTCAGTGGCGTGGCTGTCACCGGCGATCGCGGCGATCCGCTCCGGCGTCAGCCCGGGAATGAGTTCCGCCAGGGGCTTCAGCGCGGCGTCTGCCTGTCGATGGCCGATCACCGTGCCCGACTTGGAGATGAGGAAAGCATGACTGTCGCCCGCCAGCTTGAGGGCGAGGATGTTGTTCAGCATGTCCTCGAGCACGAGGTTGGCGGAGAACACTGCAGTCAGCTGGCCATCCTTCTTCACAGGCGTGGCGACGGACACCACGAGCTTCTTGTCGGTCGTGCTCATGAACGGCGGCGTCACCACGAGCTGGTCCGCCTCCACCGCACTCCGGTACCAGGGGCGCGTCGTCGGATCGAACCCGGGCGGCACGGAGGCACCGAGCCCGAGAATGAGGCGCTTGTCGGGGTAACCCACATAGCAGAGCGAGAACCCGCCGGCGAGCTTGATGCGCTCCAGCATCGGGCGCACATCGGCTTCGAGTCCGCCATCCACCGCGGCGGCCACGAGCTGGCGCTTGGTCGCGAGCCAGGTGCCGATCTTGGCGCTGTGCAGATTGGCGGCGAGGTCCACCTCGCGGTCGAGACCGGCCAGCACTTCCTCGCGCATCTTGTAGTAGGAGAAGGCTGTCAGAAGCAGCGCGATGACGGCGATCGAGCCCACCAGGAAGACTACGAGCTTGGTCGAAAGAGAACGCATGGGACCTCGGAATCGGTTTCGGTTCTTTTGGTCCGGACGCCCGAAAAGGCACTCCGGACGCCAGTTGTCAGAGACGGAAGCGCGCCACGGAGCGTCCGAGACGCTCTGCGACTTCACTCGTTGCCCGCAGGGACGCATCGGTCTCGCGGAGGGCCGCACTGCTCGCCTGGATGACGGCATTCACCTGTTCGGCGCGGCGTGCCATGTCCGTCGTGGCAGAGACCTGTTCGGCGGTGGCGCCGGAGATGTCGCGAATGCGCGTGACCACGTCGTTCATCTGCACGCGGATTCCCTGGATGCCCTGCGTCGCGCTCTCCACCAGCGCCACGCTCGACGACACGATCGACTGCGCATCGCCCATCCCGTTCACCGCACTGCCCATCTCCGTGCGGATCGAGTCGATCATCCGCCCGATCTCCACCGTCGCCGACGACGTCCGCTCCGCCAGCTTGCGCACCTCGTCCGCCACCACCGCGAATCCCCGGCCCTGCTCCCCCGCTCGCGCCGCCTCGATCGCCGCATTGAGCGCCAGCAGGTTCGTCTGATCCGCGATGTCCTTGATCGCCCCAACGATCCCCGCGATCTCCTCCGAGCGGCTGCCCAGGCGGCCCACCACCGTCGACAGCGTGCTCATCGTGTCCGCGACCCGTCCGATCTCCTGCTTCACCTGCTCCACCGATTCCGCGCTGTGCGCCGAACGCTCGTCCGCCTGCGCCAGGACGCCTTCGGCCTCCTTCACCACGTCGGCGATGCGACCGATGCTGACGGTCACTTCCTCGACCGCTGCGGCCGTGGCACTCAGGTCGTCCGACTGGCGCGACACATCCTGTGTCACACCGGAAGTCGTCTGCGCGGCGCGCACGACGTCCGACGTCACCTGATGGGCCTGCTCGTTCACTTCGACGAACATGCTGTGCAACCGCTCCAGAAACTGGTTGAACGCGGTCGCCGCCTGCCCGACCTCGTCCTGGCCGTGCACCTGAAGACGCACGGTGAGGTCCCCCTGTCCGCGCGCCATTTCGGCCATCGCATCCCGCAGCGAACGCAGGTCGGCCAGAAGTGACTTCGAGGCGACCATGCCCACGCCGACCGCCAGCAGGAGCACCACGGCCGTTGCGCCGAGCAGCATCCAGAGCAGACCGCCCAGAGGCGCGAGGGCGGCATCCCGGTCGACCATCACCCCGACCATCCAGTCGGCACCCGGAACCGGACGCAGCGTGAGGAAGAAACGCTTGCCGGCCGCGTAGGCCACTTCGGCGGCATGGCTGTCGGCCGCAACGGCGGCGATGCGCTCGGGCGTCATGCCGGGAATCAGTTCGGCGAGCGGCTTCAGCACGGCATCCGTCTGGCGATGGCCGATGACGACGCCATCCTTCGAGACGAGGAACGCGTGGCTGTCACCGACCAGTTTCAGCGACAGGACGTTCTCCACCATGTCCTTCAGGACGAGGTTGGCGGATACGACCGAGTAGAGGTTGCCGTCACGCTTGACCGGGGAGGCGATCGCCACGACCAGCGCATGGTCGGAGACGCTCATGAACGGCGGCGTGACCACGAGCCCGCCTTTCTCGGTCGCCAGCTTGTACCAGGGCCGGACGGTGGGGTCGAAGCCCGGCGGGATCGCCGTGTCGTCCCCGTGCAGCATCCGCTTGTCGGGAAAGCCCATGTAGCAGAAAGAGAAATCCCCGGCGAGCTTGGTGCGCAGGAGAATCGGTCGGACGTCCGACTCGAGCCCGGCAGCGGCTGCGACCTCGACCAGGCGCCGCTTGGACGCGAGCCATGTGCCAATCTTCGCGCCCTGCTGGGTTGCGGCCTGTTCGACCTCGCGATCGAGCCCCGCGAGCACTTCCGAGCGCATCCGATGATAGGAGAACGCCGTCAGCAGCAGCGCCACGGTGGCGATGGCCGCCACCAGGAACAAGACCAGTCTTGTGGAGAGGGAACGCATGGGACCTCGGGTATGGTGCAAAGTCCTGCGCACGTCGGTGCACAGGAGACCCGAGCGTTATCGGCGCCCCGAACCGGTGCTTGAGGTACGGCCAGGTGCGACAATGGCTCCATCGCTTGCCCCCCGTCCGGCAAAGCCCTGGGAGTGTCCATGTTCCGATCGATCCTCAAGCCACTGGCATTTGCGGCGGCCATCGCCCTGTCGCCCCTCGCAGTCGCCGCGCCGGTGGCGGTACCCGGCACCACGGTGACCCTCGACCCGCCGAAGGGATTCGTCGCGGCCGAGCGCTTTCCCGGCTTCCAGCGCGAGGATCTCGGCGCCTCCATCATGGTGACCGAGCTGCCCGCCCCGGCGGACGACATGAAGAAGGCCATGACCAAGGACGCGCTCGCCAGCCGGGGGATGACCCTGCACAGCACCCAGAAGGTCAAGGTGGGAGGCGTCGAGTCCGTGCTGCTCCACTTGAGTCAGACCGCGAACGGCATGGAATTCCTCAAGTGGATGCTCGTGACCGGCGACCCCAGCCAGACGGTGATGGTGGTGGGCACCTTTCCGAAAGCGGCGGAGGCAGCGGCGAGCGATCCCGTCCGCAAGGCGATCCTGTCGACGACTCGCGATGCGAGCGCCAAGGCCGACCCCTGGGCCGGGCTGCCGTTCCGGATCGATCCCACCGCCAAGCTCCAGCTCGCCAAGCGGATCACGAACATGCTGGTCCTCACGCGGGACGGCACGGTCGGACCGGGCGGCTCGCCGGGGGATCCCGTCTACGTGGTGGGCGAATCGGTCTCGAACGTCGCCAGTACCGACGTGGAAGCGCTGTCCCGCACCCGGCTGTCCCAGACGGCGCAGATCAAGGACCTGCGCAATGTGGAAGGGCGCAGTCTCACCGTGGGCGGTCTCGGTGCCTACGAACTGGTGGCCGATGCGACGCACGTCCAGACGGGGGACACCGTCCGGGTCTGCCAGACCATCGCCCTCGACGGGCGCGGCTACATCATCTTTCTGGGCATCGTCGGAAACACACTGGCGGACGCCTATCTCCCGGAGTTTCGCAGCGTGACGGCATCGTTCCGGCGGGTCAGCACAGGACGATAGGGTCGCCGCGGCGCGTTGGAAGACGGGGGGGCGCGTCTGCAGTCGCCCCACAGGCGGCATGCAGGGGTAAAGTAGCGTCACTCACCCTGTTCCGCCCTCCGGAGACCGCCTTGGGAACCGACGACCTGCGCCCCCTTTCCCGCAAGACCGTGAAGGCGGTCTGCCCGCACGACTGCCCAGACACCTGCGCCATGGACATCACGGTGGAGAACGGCACCGCCGTGGCCGTCCGCGGCGGCGACATGCCCTTCACCGAGAGCGCGCTCTGCACGAAGGTCGCGCGCTACCTCGACCGGGTCTACGCGCCCGACCGCGTTCTGCATCCGCTCCGGCGCGTGGGGCCGAAGGGTCCCGGTCAGGGGACGTGGGAACGCATCGGCTGGGATGAGGCCATCGGCACCATCACGTCGAAATTCCGCGAGATCGCCGCCGAGGACCCGCAGGGCATCCTGCCCTACAGCTACGCGGGCACCATGGGACTGGTGAGCTATGCGTCCATGGATCGCCGGTTCTTCCATCGCCTCGGCGCGTCGCTGCTCGAGCGGACGATCTGCTCCTCCGCGGGCAGCGCCGGCATCGCCCTGACTCTCGGCGGGTCGGTCGGCATGGATCCCGAGCAGGTCACCGATGCGAAGCTGATCGTCATCTGGGGCTCCAACCCGATCGTCTCGAATCTGCATTTCTGGACCCGCTGCCAGGAGGCGAAGCGGCGGGGAGCGAAGCTCATCTCGATCGATCCGTGGCGCAACGCCACGGCGCAGAAGTGCCATCAGTGGATCGGCATCATGCCGGGCACCGATGCAGCCTTCGCGCTGGCGGTGATGCACGTGATCGTGAAGGAAGGTCGCCACGATGCCGACTACGTCGCAAAGCACACGCTGGGGTTCGACGCGCTACGCGAACGCATCGCCGAATGGCCGCCGGAGCGCGCTGCGGCCGTGTGTGGCGTGGATGCGGAAGTGATCGAGGCGTTCGCGCGGGAGTACGCGTCCGCGAAGCCGGCCGCGATCCGTATCAACTACGGACTCCAGAGGCACTACGGCGGCGGCATGGCTGTGCGGACGGTCACTTGCCTTCCCGCGCTCACCGGCGCGTGGCGCGATCCGGCAGGCGGCATCCTGCTCGGC
The DNA here is from genome assembly GCA_964510915.1 of uncultured Rhodocyclaceae bacterium. Lineage (GTDB taxonomy): Bacteria > Pseudomonadota > Gammaproteobacteria > Burkholderiales. The sequence continues at coordinate 8,976 of CAZEDA010000054.1, forward strand.
ACCTCAGGCTTCTACGGCCTGGACCACGATGCGCTGGAACGTCCGGACCTCATCCGCGGGAACCCGCGCAAGATCAACATGTGCGCCGTGGGCGATGCCCTGCTCGAGGCGGACCCGCCCGTGCGCGCCGTGTACGTCTACAACTCCAATCCGGTCGCGGTGGCGCCCGAGTCGGCGAAGGTGGCAAAGGGGTTCGCGAGGGAAGATCTCTTCACCGTCGTCCACGACGTGTTCCTCACGGACACCTGCGACTACGCCGATATCGTCCTGCCGGCCACCACCCAGCTGGAGCAGTTCGACGTGCACAAGAGCTACGGTCATCTCTACGTGCTCGCCAACAATCCGGCCATCGCGCCGCAGGGAGAATCGAAGCCCAACGCCGAAGTGTTCCGGCTGCTGGCAAAGGGCATGGGGTTCACCGAGCCGTGCTTCTCCGACGACGACGAGACGATCGCCCGTCAGGCCCTCGGCCTGAAGCATCCGAACATGGAAGGCATCACGTGGGATTCGCTCAAGGAAAAGGGCTGGCAGCGACTGGCCGTTCCGCAGCGCTGGGCGCCCTTCGCCGAAGGCAACTTCCCCACCCCGTCGGGCAAGTGCGAGTTCTACAGCGAACGCGCGAAGCTCATGGGTCTCGACCCCCTGCCCGCCTACACGCCGCCGATCGAGAATCCCCAGTCCAATCCCGAACTGGCCCGCCGCTATCCGCTCGCGATGATCTCGCCTCCGGCGCGGCACTTCCTCAACACGACCTTCGCGAACCTGGCGTTCGCGCGTGCCGTGGACAAGGACCCGAGACTGGAGATCCATCCGGATGACGCGGCAGCGCGCGGCATCGCCGACGGCGACAAACTGAATGTGTTCAACGATCGCGGCAGCCTGCAGCTCGTGGCCCGTGTCACGCCGGACGCGCGTGCCGGTGTGGTCGTGGCCCAGTCGATCTGGTGGAAGAAGCTGTCGCCGGACGGGCGCAACGCCAACGAGGTCACGTCGCAGGCGCTCACGGATATCGGCCGTGGCGCGACGTTCTACGACTGCCTCGTGGAAGTCAGCCGCGCGGACTGACGTCGCGCCTTACTGCTGCTGCACCTGCTGCATGGCCTGAGGCGCGGAAGGCGGTGCGGAAACGCCGTGATCCGGACGGCGGCGCAGATCGAGCGTGAGCGGGAAGTTCGCGCTGGCGATCTCGGGCCGGTACGGCATCGGGCCCGGCGTGTGCCCCATCGCCTGGAATCTCGCGACACGGCGGGCCTCGGCTTCGTTCGCGTTGACCGGAAAGCGCTGGTAGTTGCGACCGCCAGGATGCATCACGTGATAGGTGCAGCCACCTAGGGCGCGACCGCTCCACGTGTCGTAGAGGTCGAACACGAGCGGCGTATGCACCCCGATGGTCGGATGCAGCGCGGCCGGCGGCTGCCAGGCCTTGTAGCGCACGCCCGCCACGAACTCGCCGCGAACACCCGTGGCGGTGAGAGGAACGGGGCGCCCGTTGCACAGCAGGGCGAAACGGTTGCCGTGCAGATGCCGGACCTTGACCTGCACACGCTCCACTGACGAGTCCACATAGCGAGTCGTACCGCCTGCAGCCTGTTCCTCGCCGAGCACGTGCCACGGCTCCAGCGCCTGGCGCAATTCGATCTCGATGCCCTGGTACTGCACCGTGCCGTAACGCGGAAAGCGGAACTCGAAGTACGGAGCAAACCATTCGGCCTCGAACGCATAACCCGCCTGCGAGAGATCGGCGAGTACGTCGTTCATGTCCTGCGCCACGAAATGCGGCAGCAGGAACCGGTCGTGCAGACTCGTACCCCACTCGACCAGACCGCCTTCGAACGGTGTCTTCCAGAACCGCGCAACCAGCGCGCGCAGCAGCAGCATCTGCAAGGCGCTCATCTGCCAGTGCGGCGGCATTTCGAACGCGCGGAATTCGAGGAGCCCGAGCCGCCCGGTCGGGCCGTCGGGCGAATAGAGCTTGTCGATGGAGAACTCGGCGCGATGGGTGTTGCCGGTGACATCCGTCAGGATGTGGCGCAGCAGCCGGTCCACCAGCCAGGGCTCCGGCACTTCCTTGCCCGCCTCGGCGAGCCGCGCCATTTCGTCAAACGCGATCCCCAGTTCGTAGAGGCTGTCGTCGCGGGCCTCGTCCACACGCGGCGCCTGACTGGTGGGGCCGATGAACATCCCCGAGAACAGATACGACAGCGCCGGATGGTTCTGCCAGTACGCAATCAGACTGCGCAGGAGATCCGGGCGGCGCAGGAGCGGACTGTCGGCCGGCGTGGGACCGCCCAGGGTCACGTGGTTGCCGCCACCGGTTCCGGTGTGGCGACCGTCCAGCATGAATTTCTCGGTGGAGAGCCGGGTCTGGCGGGCCTCCTCGTAGAGCGTGCGGGTGTTGGCGACCAGCGTCTGCCAGCTGGATGCCGGATGCACGTTCACTTCAATGACGCCGGGGTCCGGCGTCACGAACAGCCGCTCCAGGCGCGGATCGGGCGGCGGCAGGTAGCCCTCGATACGGACCGGAATGCCGGTCTTCGCGGCGGTCGTCTCGACGATGTTCACGAGCGCCACGTACTCTTCGAGGGTCGTGAGCGGCGGGAAGAACACGTGCAGTCGACCCTCGCGCACTTCGACGCACAAAGCAGTCTTGATGACTCGCCGGCCTTCGGGGCCAGGCGCGGCCTTGCTTGACTTGGGCACGGCAGGCTGCACGCCGCTCGGCAACGGCAGTCGTTCGGCAAAGGGGTCAGGATGGACGATCGGTTCCTCATCCTCGGGCGCCTGCCAGGGTAGCGACGCCAGAGGCAGCCGATAGCCGATGGACGAATCCCCGGACAGCAGGTACAGGTGCTCGCGCTTCAGGGGCCAGCGGGAGCTTTCCCAGGTGGGCTCAGTCGCGGCGGGGGCGCCCTTGACCATGACCGATTCGAGCGGCAGCACATAGCCGCGAACGTCACCCAGCTTGCCTTCGCGAAGCTTGGCGAGTCGGGCTCGAACTTCGGGAGAACCGAGATCCTGCTTCAGCGGGTCGGCGTTGACCGGGAGACGCGCTTCGTCGTTCACCGCGGCCCAGACGTCTTCGTACGCCGGGATCAGGTATTCGGCAGGTACGCCGAGCAACGCACACAGGGTGCGCGCGAACTGCGACGCATGCGCCGGATCCGTCTCGACCTTCCGGTCTGCCGCAAGCAGATTGCGATCGCGCCACAGCGGCACGCCGTCCTTGCGCCAGAGGATGCCAAGGGACCAGCGCGGCAGAGGTTCGCCCGGGTACCACTTGCCCTGGCCGTGATAGAGCATGGAGTCCGGTGCGAAGCGCTCCTGCAGACGCACTTGCAGTTCGCCCGCCATGACGCGCTTGCGCTCACCCAGTGCCGTGAAGTTCCACTCCACCCCGTCCATGTCGTCCGCGGCAATGAACGTCGGCTCGCCGCCCATGGTGAGGCGCACGTCCCACGCTTCGAGCTGCTTGTCGATCTTGTCGCCCAGGGCGAGAACCCTCTCCCATTGCGGCTCCGTGAAGGGCTTCGTGACGCGCGGGTCTTCGTGGACACGCGTGACTTCCATGCGAACGGAGAACTCGGTCTCGCACGGATCGAGCAGACCGGTGACCGGCGCGGCACTGGAGGGCAGCGCGGTGGCGGCCAGCGGGATATGTCCTTCCCCAGCCAGCAGCCCGGAGGTCGGATCGAGCCCGACCCACCCTGCGCCGGGCAGGAACACTTCGGCCCAGGCGTGAAGATCGGTGAAGTCCTTCTCCGGCCCGGCGGGACCATCGAGCGGTCGCACGTCGGCGGTGAGCTGAACGAGATACCCGGAAACGAAACGCGCCGCGAGGCCGAGATGACGCAGGATGTGCACGAGCAGCCAGCCGGAGTCCCGGCAGGACCCGGAGCCCTTCTCGAGGGTCTCCTCCGGCGTCTGCACACCGGGCTCCATGCGCACGATGTAGCTCACGGCATTCTGGAGGCGCTGATTGAGGTCCACCAGCATGTCGACCGTGACCACGTCGCCCACCAGACGCTCGCGACGGAACTTGTCTAGCCACGCCTGGACGCGGGGCGTCAGCGGATCACACTCCAGGAACGGCGCGAGTTCCCGTCGCAGGCCGTCCGGATAGGCAAACGGAAAACTCTCGGCATAGGCCTCGAGGAAGAAATCGAACGGGTTGATCACGGTCATGTCCGCGACCAGATCGATCACGATCTTGAACTCGCGCGTCTTCTCGGGGAACACGAGCCGCGCGAGGAAGTTGCCGTAAGGGTCCTGCTGCCAGTTGATGAAGTGCTTCGCCGGCGTCACCCGCAGCGAATAGCTCTCGATGGGGGTCCGGCAGTGCGCCGCGGGCCGCAGCCGTATCTCCTGCGGGCCGAGGTTGATGGAGCGATCGTAGCGGTAGACAGTCTCGTGGTAGAGCGCGATACGGATGGTCATCGGGAGCGCGAGCGCCTTCAGGAAAGCCAGTCTGGGTTGGGCAGTTCGCCGAACACGCGCCGCAGACCGCCACCCCAGCCCTGCCGCAGCATCGTGAAGTAGGGATCGCCCTCGACGATTCGCTTGTGCACCCCCACGCGCAGGGACTCGCGCGGGTACCACAGCAGCTCGATGGGAAGACCCACGGAAATATTGGAGCGAATGGTCGAGTCGAAGGAGATCAGCACCGACTTCGCCGCCTCGGCCACCGGCGTCGCGCTGGTGACGACGCGGTCGATCACGGGCTTGCCGTACTTCGATTCGCCGATCTGGAAATACAGCGTCTCGGGCGTCGCTTCGATGAAGTTGCCCTGCGAATAGATGTTGAACAGGCGCGGCGGCTCCCCGCCGATCTGCCCGCCGAGAATCAGGTTCGCCGCGAAGTCGATGTTGCTCTGCATCAGGTAGGGTCCGTCACGGCGCTGAATCTCGCGCAGGGCGTCGCCCACCATGCAGGCCACGTCGTAGAGGCTGCGGGCGGTCCAGATGGTTTCCTTCCCCGGTTCCGCGTGCGCGTGACGATCGAGGATGTTGACCACCCCCTGAGTCACCGCGAGGTTGCCCGAACTCAGGAGAACCATCACCCGGTCGTCCTTGCGTTCGAAGACCTTCATCTTGCTGAAGGTGGCAATGTGGTCGACGCCGGCATTGGTGCGGGAGTCCGAGGCGAACAGCATCCCGGAATCCAGAAGCAGTGCTACGCAATAAGTCACGATCCGTCCTTGGCATGGTCTTGTAGTGTTGCTGCCGAGGAAGCTCCCCGGCGCGGGCGTCAGGCACTGACGGGACCCGCGCGCTCGGAAAAGAAGGCTCTGTTGATCTCGGCGCCCAGCTGCCCGGTCCTGCGGAGGAAATCCGTCAGGTATTCGTGCAGCCCAGCCCCGAAAATAGCATCCATCCGGCCGTAGTGCAGAGCAGCGTGCATCTCCCCTGCGAGCCGAAGGGCTTCATCGGGATCCTCGCCGACCAGCTTGCGGAGGATGTCGTAGCTCTCGTTCATGCAGGCGTGCAGGCTGCGCGGCATGTCCTCGCGAAGGATCAGCAGTTCCGCCACACGCAGGGGTGTGATCACGTCGCGGTAGACCTTCCGGTAGGACTCGAAGGCAGACACCGATCGGAGCACCGCCGCCCACTGGTAGTAGTCGACGGCGCCGCCCACGTCTTCCACACGCGGCAGCAGGACGTGGTACTTCACATCGAGGATGCGCGCGGTGTTGTCCGCCCGCTCCAGGAAGGTACCCAGACGATTGAACTGGAAGGCCTCGTCCTGAAGCATCGTGCCGACGGTCACGCCGCGGAACAGATGGGAGCGTTCCTTCACCCATT
>CAZEDA010000055.1:0-5184 GCA_964510915.1 uncultured Rhodocyclaceae bacterium
CGATGCGGCGGTGGGCGCGATCGCACGTGCGCGAAGCCGGCTGGAAGAACGGCACGGCGCGTCCGTGCCGCTGGTCGTCTCCGGGGGTGGGGCGCCCCGACTGCTGCCTCATCTCGACGGGGATGTCCGTCATCGTGAGCATCTGGTGCTCGAAGGCCTGCGGCGCTTTGCCGCGGAGGAAATGCCGACATGAGAATCGTCTTCGCCATCCTGCTCGTGGCGAACCTGGTGCTGGCCGGACTGGGCTTTCTGTCCTGGCAGCACGATGGCACCGGCGGCAAGGCGGGTGCGAACCGCGAGGAGCCGCGTATCCGCATCGTGCGCGGAGAACCGGAACCGAAGCCGCCGCCGGCGGATCAGCCGCCACCGGAGACTGCGCCGGGCGAAGCCCCCGCGGAGGCACCTGCAGGCCCTGCCGCAGGAGGAGAGCCGCCCACCGCACCGCCGATGCCCGCGCCCTCGGCCGCACCCGCTGCCGCTGCCGTGCCTTCCGCCCCTGCCGCCGCACCGGCGCCTCCTGCCGAAGCGGCCGCGCCCCCGGCGGAGCGGGCCTGCGTCGAGATCGCGCCGCTGTCCCAGGAGGAACTCGCCCGCGTGCGGCAGTCCCTCGCGACGCTGAAACTGGCGGACCGAGCCACGGTCGCGCCGGTCCCGGCCACGGCCAGCTGGTGGGTGTACATCCCGCCGAAGGCCTCGCGCGAGCAGGCGGAGAAGGAAGTCGCGCGTCTCAACGCGGCGGGCGTGCGCGACACCTACGTGGTGCAGGACGCGAGCGACATGCGCCATGCGATCTCGCTCGGCATCTTCCGGACCCGGGATGGCGCGGACCGATTCGCCGAGGGGCTGCGGGCCAAGGGCGTGAAGAACGCTGCCGTGGATCTGCGGCCCTTGCAGATCCGTCTGTCGGCCGTCTATGTGCGCGATCCGGATCCTTCGCAGATCGAGCGCCTGCTCGAGCTGAAGGCCGTATTCACCGGCGCCGAGATCCGCGCAACGGCCTGTCCCCGGTGAACGCTCCGGGTCAGGCGGCGCCGGAGGTGTGCGTGCGCCGCGCCGTCGCCCCGCCCACCGGGTTGCCATACGGCCGGAAACGGTAGGCATACAGCGGCACGCCATCCACGGTGAACGCGTCGAACAGTTCCGCGTGACCGTCCTCGTTGAAGATGCCTTCGCGTGAAGTGATGCGCACGCGAAGCGGCAGTTTCGTGAGCAGTCTCTGAAAGCTCACCAGCGTGCGCTCACGCGTGTGCGCATAGGGCATCGTCACGATGCCCGGGTACACGGCACTGCCCGAGTCGAGCGTGCGGCACAGCGCCGCCGCCCAGCGGCCATGGCGCGTCCGTGTCGAACGTCCCACGGATCCCGTTCGCTGGACCTTCTCCAGCGGCGTGGCCGTACGCTCCACGAACCGGTTGAGCCGCCACTGCAGATCGGTGCCATAGATGAGCGCCGCCAGATCGTCTCCGGCCGAAGGAACGGGCCAGATGAACGAGCCGCCGATCCCCGTCACGGGCGGGTCACCGCCGCCGCGCCGGACGCTCTGCACTTCGGCGAGGAAGGCATGGGGACCCGACGGCAGCAGAATCTGACCGGTGATGAACTCCCCGGCGGAAAGCGGCCGCGGGAGGTCGCCGTAGTAGCGGAAGCCGACGGCGGAGAGCTGATCCACGACGCCGGTGCACAAGCGCGTGTCGTGGCTGTTCAGCATGGCCGGCAGGGCGATCGGGAAGCGGTAGTCCCGGCGACGGGCATGCCTCGGCGGGCGGGCGCCGCGCAGCGCGGACCCTGCAAAGACGGTGTTGATGCCGGCCCACGCCACCGAGAGCGCGATCTCCTTGCCTTCGAGCGTTCGTGAGCTGGAGATGCCTTGCGCGAGCCCCACGGGAATCGCGATGGCGTTGGCAGCGAGGACACCCGACTGCGGCAGCAGGTACCGCCGCGCGCTTGCGAGCGCCCGGCCGGGTGCCCGGTGTCTGCGCAGCAGCGTGGACGCGAGCACGCTGAGACGGATCATGCTGTGCCGTTCCAGTTCGAACGCCTTGCCGTAGCCGCGGCTCGCTTCCTCGTAGACCCACAGTCCCAGGCCGTAGTGCGCGATGCAGAGCAGAACCAGCGGGAGCGAGATCGACGCGACCGGGACGGCTCCCGTCAGCAGCGCCGCGATCGGCGCGCCATAGAAGACCAGACGGCGCCACGGGTCCAGATGCTGGAAGGCCACGGACAGGTAGCAGAGCCGCTGCGGCAGGGAGAGCCCTTGCGCGAACAGCGCGAGTCCATTGCGTTGCCACGACTGCAGCGCATGGCGCCGCTGCCGTGCGCGGTGTTCCGTGAACGGGGCGATGTGATCCGGTGCTGCGCGGAAGGCGAGCACTTCCGCGTGGTAGACCCCGCGCCAGCCGTCGCCGTGCAGGCGTATCGAGGTGTCCAGGTCTTCGTCGATCCCCGTGAGCTGCAGGTCGGTGAGACCGTCGAGCGCGGTGCGCCGGTAGATCACCCCGGTGCCGGCGGCGGTCACGGCATTGCGGTGATCGCGGCCGCGCTGAAGGATGCGATTGAGGACGGTCCGGTCGCTGCGCACGAAACGCTGGTCGCGGATCACGCGATGCTCGAAGGCGTCGAGGTTGTAGGTCTCGAGCGGCGTCGACACGAAGCCCACGCGGCGATCGGCGAAGTAGCCGAGCGTGCGGTGGAGAAACTCCCGCGAGGGGATGTGATCACCGGCGAAGATCGCGACGGTCTGGCCGCGTGCGCGGGCCATCGCCCCCGCGAAGGGTCCCCTGGGTTGCTTTGGCGTGGGGCCGACGTAGAGAAGACCGAGTTCCATCGCGAGCTCTTCCCGCTCGGCGAGACCGACGCGGTCCACCAGCCAGGTCGCGTGCGGGTAGCGCATGCGCCGGCATGCGACCAGCGTGCGGCGCAGTTCGGGCAGCGATTGCGTGCCGGCCACGACCAGCACATCCACCAGCAGGTTCGGATCCGGAGGCGGGGCCTCCCGGACACTGAGCCGCCAGGTGACGAACAGGAACAGCAGCGAGGCCGCGAACCCGAACACTTCGGCGGCGTACACGAGGATGGAGAACGCGATCGCATCGGGGTTCATCGTCGTGGTGCGCCACGCGAGATAGCCGAGCCCGATGATCACGTAGCCGGCGGCCAAGGCTCGTTGCGACGGGCTGAGCGGATCTGCGCGACGATGATCGATCACAGGGCTGGCCGCGGACGTCCTGGGAGCTGTGTCGACGCCCATTACGCGGGGGACTCCTGCCGACGACGGCACCGCATTCTTTCCCGCGAGCCGGAAGCCCAGTCAGTGCAGGATGTCGGCGAACGTTGGTGGCCGTGTGCGCGACGAACGATGCGGCAGGTGGCCGCACGCGCTACCGATGCGGCGTCGGGCGCCGCTACAGCATCGGGCGCGTCGGTGGCTGGGGCGGTATCCGCCTCCGGCTGCATGAACTGCACTTGCCTCTCCGGGGATCAAGGAGTTGCCGCTCGCCATCCCCCCGACGACGAGCCGAACCCGTCGTCCTTCCGCAATTTCGATGCCGCAACGTGGCCTTTTGCAGAGGTGTGCGGACCGTCCTTATCCCGGTGTGCCGCCGAGGGGGGCCCCGGCGACGAGTTCGACCACGCGTGCCGGCGTGGGCGATGGATCCGGTCGGTGAGAAATGCTCACGATCGTCCCTTCGGGCAGGCGCGCGCGGATCAGGGCGTACAGCTCGCGTTCCGCCTGTTCGTCGAGATTGGAGGTCGCCTCGTCGAGGAACAGCCAGCGGGGCTCGTGCAGAAGCACGCGCGCGAATGCCACGCGCTGCTGCTCACCACCCGACAGGCGCTGCGACCAGTGGGCCACTTCGTCGAGCGATTCGGCCAGCGACGGCAGGCCGACGTCGATGAGCGCAGCACGAATGCGATCGTCACCGAAGTCCTCGGGCTGCGACGGATACGCCACCGCGTGACGGAGGCTGCCGAGCGGAAAGTACGGGCGCTGCGGCAGGAACAGCGGCTGGAACGGCTGCGGCAGGTGCATGGCGCCGTCGGCGAACGGCCAGATGCCGGCGATGGTGCGGAACAGCGTGCTCTTGCCCGTGCCGGAGGCGCCGCGAACCATTACCTGTTCTCCGGGCTGCAATGTGAGCCGGCCACCGCGGATCAGGGTTTCGCCAGTGGGTTTGCGGATCTCGGGATGTTCGAGCGCGAGCGAGCCATCCGCGGAAGGTTTCGTGTCGAGTCCGTCATCGGTGCGGGCCGCGAGGGCGGCTTCCTCGATTGCCTTGTGGAAGCCGGTGAGGCGGTCGACGATGGCACGCCATCTGGCGATCGACTCGTAGACGTTGATGAACCAGGACAGAGAGCGCTGGACTTCGCCGAACGCATTGCTGATCTGCATCAGCCCGCCGAGCGGAATTGCACCGGAAAAGTAGCGCGGGGCCCCAACGAGGAACGGGAACACCGTCGCCAGTTGTCCGTATCCGGTGGAGTAGAAGTTGAACAGCTTCTGGCGCTTCATCAGGCCCCACCAGTTCTGCGTGACGGCGGCGAAACGTTCCCGGAATCCGCGGCCCTCCTGAGCCTCTCCCTTGAAGAGGGCCACGCCTTCCGTCTGATCCCGGAACCGGGCGAGGCTGAAACGGAAATCCGCCTCATAGCGCTGCTGATCGAAGTTGAGCTTGATCAGGGGGCGACCGATCCAGTGTGCGGCCAGGCTGCCGACTGCGGCGTAGGCAATCGCAACCCATACCATGTAGCCATAGAGTTCCCACGTGGTGCCGCCCACGGTGAACTCGAGTGCCCCGGACAATCCCCAGAGGATCGTGACGAAGGAGGCAAGTGTGACGACGGCGTCCAGGAGTCCGAGGAACAGCGTCAGAGTCTCTTCCACGAACAGCTTCATGTCCTCCGCGATGCGCTGATCGGGATTGTCCGTCTGCTCTCCGGACAGATGCATCCGGTAGTACACGCCGTTTCCGAGCCACTCAGCCAGATAGCTCTCGGTCATCCATCGGCGCCAGCGGATCTGCAGCCATTGCGTCAGATAGACCTTGTACACGAGCATCACGATGTAGATGCTGGCCAGCACCATGAACTTGACCATCGCGTCGGCGAAAGCGGCGCTGTCCTTGTTCTGCAGCGAATTGTAGAAATCGTTGTACCAGGCGTTGAACTGCACGCTCATGTACACCA